>NZ_JBXHBE010000005.1:0-139975 GCF_056897515.1 Gemelliphila sp. 1F1 | reverse complement strand
TCTCCAAATTACTTGTTAGCTTGATTAGCTCTCTTAAAAAAGTTTTTTTAGTTGTCTTTTCTTCAACTTCTTTTATCGGAATTAACGTTGACTTTTCGTTTAGTTTTCAATGTTCAAACGTTGCTTTTTGCAACTTTTATAGTTTATCATTTTTCTTTTTTTTTGTCAAGAACTTTTTCTATCTTTTTTTCTTAACATTCAATAAGTTTTTCTTTCTTATTGTTCGTCTCTCGTCAAGACTTTTATTATTCTATCATCTTCTTTTTCTTTTGTCAATATCTTTTTTTATTTTTTCTAATTTTTTTGAAAAATATATAACATTTCTAAGAAGATGTTCATAATTATATAGTTTTTATTTTTCTTTGTCAATAGTTATCATACATTTAACGAAAAAACACAAGAAAATCCATTATTCAAATAAATTTACTTGTGTTAATATTTAACTATTTCATTAATTATTAATATAGAAAAAAAGCTATGGAGCAGTAATTAAATTTTATAAACTTTACTTTTGTAAGGCTTATACTATTGTTGATAAAAATCAAATAACGATACTGGTAAGTTTCTTTTATGCTCTGATTTAATATAGTGTTTCTCTATAATATCTGTTATCTCTTTTGGAAGATCTTTTCCTTCTAAATAATCATCTATATTATCATAAGTTACTCCTAAAGCAACTTCATCAGCTAATGCTGGTTTATTATCTTCCAAATCTGCTGTCGGTGTTTTCGTATATAAGTGCTCTGGACAACCCAATTCCTTTAAAAGTTGCTTTCCTTGTCTTTTATTTAGACCATAAAGAGGAATTATATCTACTCCTCCATCTCCATACTTAGTATAAAATCCAGTTATTGCCTCTGCAGCATGATCTGTTCCTACAACAATTCCTCTATTCATAGTAGCAATAGAGTACTGAACTTTCATACGCTCCCTCGCTTTTTCATTACCTTTGGCAAAGTCGCTAATTTCTATCCCAGACTTTAATAAACTATTGTAACTAGCATCAACCGCTTCTTTTATATTAACAGTATATGTTACATCAGGTTGCATAAATTCCAATGCATCTTCACAATCTTCTTCATCAAATTGCTTACCGTAAGGTAATCTCACTGCTATTAATTTATAATTACTGTTGCCAGTTTCATTGCGGAGTTCATCAACTGCTAATTTACAAATTTTTCCACATAAAGTTGAATCTTGCCCTCCAGATACTCCAAGAACTAAACTTTCTATAAAAGGATTTTGTAGCAAATAATCTTTTAAAAATTTCTTTCTTCTTTCTATTTCTTCTATCGAATTAATAGTTGAATTACATTTTAATTTTTTTATTATTTCTTGTTGTAAAGTCATAACATACCCCTTTACTTAATATCTTTTTTCAACTCATTTAGAATTTTACTTCTATTTTCCCAGCACTTATAACTAAGATCAACCGGATAAAATTCTGGATTTAAAATACGTGTGTACTCCATCCAAAACTTTCCTTTGCTACTTTCAAAGTATTTTTTGCTATCTTCAACACTCGGCAAATTATAAACCTGCTGTCCATCTACAAAAATATCTTGATGTAAATCTATAGCTGTAAAATCTTCGACCTCTTTTGATAAATAGGTATGTGTAGGGTGGAATAATTTAATACTATCATAAGAAGTAACATCTTCATTTTCTAAAGCAATATAATCTCCTGCTGCCATCCCACTTTTATTATTTATTATTCTATAAACTCTCTTTATTCCTGGAGTTGTTAATTTTGCTGGATTTTCTGAAATTTTCAATCTATCTACCATATTTCCATTATCATCTTCCAAACAGACAAGTTTATACACACATCCCAAAGCTGGATTTTCATAAGCTGTAATTAATTTAGTTCCAACTCCCCAAACATCAACTTTGGCGTCTTGTTGTTTTAAGTGTGTAATAGTATCTTCATCTAAGTCATTAGAAGCTACTATTTTTGCGTCAGTATATCCTGCTTTATCGAGCATTTTTCTCGCTTCTTTTGATAAATAAGCTATATCTCCAGAATCCAATCTAATACCTTTAAAATTAATTTTATCTCCTAATTCATTAGCGACTGCTATTGCATTAGGAACTCCTGAACGCAACGTATCATAAGTGTCAACTAGAAAATAACAATCTTTATGATATTCTGCATATTTTTTGAATGCCACTTTTTCATCCTGATAAGATTGTACAAATGAATGAGCATGCGTCCCGCTACAAGGAATATCAAAAAGTTTTGCCGCTTTTACATTACTAGTAGCATCAAAACCTCCTATAATTGTTGCTCTAGCCCCCCAAATAGCTGCATCAAATTCGTGAGCACGTCTAGTTCCAAATTCCATACAAACTTCGTTAGGACATATATGTTTAATTCTAGCTGCTTTTGTTGCTATTAATGTTTGATAATTAACAATGTTCAAAATTGCAGTTTCTATTAATTGTGCTTGAATAAGTGGTGCTTCCATTCTAATTAATGGTTCGTTACCAAAAACAATCTCGCCCTCTCTTACAGAACGGACGCTTCCTGTAAACCTTAAATTAGCTAGATAATCTAAATAATCATTGTCATAACCTAAAGTAGACAAATAACTTATATCATCTTTAGTAAATTCAAACTCATTCAAATAGTCTATTATTTTTGCCAAGCCAGCAAACACCGCATATCCTCCACCAAAAGGAGCCTTCCTAAAATATACATCAAAATAAGATTTTCTAGTGTGTATTCCATCTTTAAAATAAACATACCCCATATTTATTTGGTAAAGATCTGTATGTAATGCATATCCGTCATATTTTTTATCCATACTAAGTATCTCCATTTTTCAATAAAAACTTATATTGCTATTTTATCACATTTTCTTAATTTTAGTACAATTTTTCTATAACTTATTTAAAATACCTTATTATAACTATAAAAATAACCCCGTTAAGTTACTATATTGAACTTTTGGGAGCAGTATTTCTCGCTTCTTTATTGATATTTTATATTATACCACATTTTCTTTCTCTATCTTTAGAAAGTATGTTTTCACTAGTTTTCTATCTTTTTCTTATTGTTACCATTTAAATTTTATGCTAATCTAAAGGTATAATAACGCAGATAAATTTATCCGCTAATTTTTAACATATAGATAAAAATAAATATTTATTATTTGTATTCAAGGGAGTGTATAATATGACAACTTTTGTAAATGAATATTTTTTATATATAGTTATTTTCATAGCATTAAATATATCACTTATATACAAACCTTCCAAAAAGAAAGTTTATATATCATTTAGTATAGTAACTGCAACATATTTCATAACATTACTTTTTTGCGAAAAATTGTTTAATTTTAAATATTATATATTGTACGCTATATCAATGATAGTTCTCTTAATATATACACATAAAAGAAAAATCAATATGTAAAAATAATATAGGGAGTTGATGACAAATGTCTGATTTTACTAGAAAGATATTTCTAACATTTTATCTTCTATTTTCTTTTACGATTTATCATAGATATAATGAATATGTTGGCCGTATTTTATTATTTATCGGTATAATTTTAATATGGATACCAAAAAAGAAGACCAAGTAGTCTTCTTTATTATCTTTATTATTCATTATTATTTTTATTGTTTTTATCGTCAGCATTATTAGAAGTATTAGTATTATCGTTGTTATTGTTTGTAGTTTTTTTGGATTCTTCTTTTTTCTTCTGTTCTTCTTTTGCTTTTAACAATTTATCAATAGCATCTTCATTTAATTGTTTAGAAGTATCTATTTCTCCATTATAGTTATTACTCATTACAGAATTTTCTTTTATCGGTAAATTAAAAATAATTTCTCCAGAATAACTTATAGAATACTCTTGACGAACTAAATCAGTAATAAAATATGGATCTTTTAGTTTGCTAATAATCACTTCATTATTTTTCTTATCTTGTTGCAGTTGTTCTAACTGTTGTTGTTGAGATTTTATATTAGATTCTACATCCTTTTTCTCTTGATAATAGAAAAAAGTTCTTATTAATGTTGCTGACAATATTACTAGACATACAGTTAAAATAATAGATACACGTCTTTTTCTATATTGTTCTTTTGCTCTACGTACATCTTGTCTAAAACTTTTGTCATTACGATTTATAGTTGTCTTTTTATTATCAGCCATTAAGAACTCTCCTTTCTATTCTTCTTTAGTTTTTTCTGATATAATTTTAAACATTTTTGAAGCATCTTCTTTTTTTGTACTGTCTTTTAGTTCCAATACTTCATATTCTACCTCTTTTTTCGCAAAAAATATTGTAATTATATCTCCTATCTTTAGCGGAGTTGACGCTTTAGCTGTTCTACCATTTACAGAAATATAACCTTTTTGACAAATTTCATTTGCTACAGTTCTGCGTTTTATTATTCTCGAAACTTTTAAAAATTTATCTACTCTCACTTGAAACTCCTTAACTACGAAAATTAAACTCTATATAATTATTACATATTAGTAAAAGTTACGCAAATATTTTTCTTATTTTCTAAAATAAAATCGAAGATAAGATTACTCTCATACTTCGACTTTATTTCTTTTATGACCAATTTCCATTAGTAAATATCGGTATTTCTCTATCGTCTTCTGTAATACCTACAATATTAGTAGTAGCATCTCCAATCATAAAATCAACGTGAATTAAACTATCGTTAGCTCCTGCATTAGCTAACTCTTCTTCTGACATATTTTCTCCATTTTCTAAACAAGTAGGATAAGCTTTTCCTAGCGCTATATGACAAGACGCATTTTCGTCATACAACGTTTCTAAAAATAGGATATTTGTATTTGATATGGGCGATTGGAACGGAACTAATGCTATCTCTCCGATACGTTTAGCACCTTCATCAGTATCTAATAAATTTTTTAATACTTCTTCTCCTCTTTTCGCGGCTACATCCACAACTTTTCCATTTTCAAATTTAACCCAGAAGTCGTCAATAATAACCCCAGCATAATTTAGAGGTTTTGTATTATAAACTATACCGTTAGTTTCATCTTTGTGTGGCAATGTAAACACTTCTTCAGTAGGTATATTAGCAACAAATCTTTGACCTGTTTTTCCTGCAATACTTCCTGCACTTTGCCAAATATGACCTTTAGGTAATCCTACATATAAATCTGTTCCATTCTCACTCGTAATATGGATTTGTTTAAATTTACTATTGTTCAAGAATTGTCCTTTTTCATCCAGAACTTTAATATGATTTTCCCAATTTTCTATTCCATCTCCATCAACTCGACAAGCACTTAATATTAAATCCCATAATTTTAAATACGCGTCTTCATCAGAAAGCTCTGGGAAAAGTTTTTTAGCCCACGCTACCGAACTTGCTGCAGCCACATTCCAAGGACATTCATTATTCATCATCGCACTCATATAATTACGTAACGCTTTTGATCTAGCTACCATTGATGTTTTTAACTTATCTTTATCAACATCTGCTAAAATATCTGGATCATCACTAATTATTGAAATAAATGCAGCTCCATTTTTAGCATCTTCTTCATATTTTTCAACAAACCAATTAGGTATTTCTTGCAAAGTTTCCTTAGTTTCATAAGTTAATTTCTGTTTCGCTAATTTTTTATCTCCCCACTCTATATCAACTGTCTTTGCACCTAATTTATAACATTCTTCAGATACTGCCAAAGCAAAATCTCTAGCTTCTATACTTGAGCGAATTACAACTTTTTGTTCTTTTTGAACGTTTATTCCTATTTTAGCTACAACAGCAGCATAATTTTGTATTCTTTCTTGTAATGTCATAAGCCTCACTCCTTATTAATTATTTTACATATATTATAACAAAATATCTGATAATTTTAAACCTATTTCTGTAAATATATAACTTTAATTATCCTGTTTTCTATGTTATAATGGTACATATTTTTGCAAAGTAGGAATTTTTATGACAACCAATAAAGATTTAATAATTACAAAAATTTTATTTACTATATACATAATATTTCTAACGTGGATTATTATTTTCAAAATGGAATCAAACATAATAGAATTTTTATCAGATCCTATTAATCGTACAATCAATATAACTCCCTATGAATATATGAATCCTATGGAAGTATTCTTAAATATCTTAATATTTATTCCCTTTGGGATATATTCTAGTTCAACTATGCCTAACAATAGTAATTTTTGGAAAATATTTTTAGCATTTTCTCTAAGTTTATTTTATGAGACAACTCAATTTATTTTCGCCATAGGCATGAGCGACATTACTGATCTGATAGATAATACTTTAGGAGCTATTATAGGTATAATAATTTATAAAATTTTAAATTCATTATTCGAAAAATATACCGAAAAAATTATTAATATTATTTCAATAACTATTATGTTTATTTTTATTTATATTATTTACAAATATTCTTTAGTTTAAAGGAGAAAAAACAATTATGAAAATTTACGAATACCCTAAATGTTCTACTTGTAGAGCAGCTAAAAAATTTATAACTGAAAAAAATATTAACGCACAATTTATAGATATAACAAAAGAACAACCTACAAAAGTAGATATCAACAAAATTTTAGAACAATTTGATATAGATTTAAAAAATTTATTTAATACTAGTGGAATTAAATATAGAGAATTAAATTTAAAAGACAAGTTACCAACACTTACAAAAGATGAACAAATTGAAATTTTATTAAGTGATGGAATGCTTATAAAACGTCCTCTAGCTTATGATTTTTATAAAAACATTTTATTAATAGGATTTAAACCTGACATTTGGGAAGCTACTATTTTATAATATAGTAACATCCCTTAAAATAATAAAATTTACTTACGAGAACTACTACTTAATATATAAGGGTAGTTCTTTATTTTTTTGAAAATTTAATTTTATGATATAATGAAAGTGTACCCAATATTTTTATCATATAAAAAGTTAGAATTTATTATCTTTAAGTTTGGAGGTAAAAAATATGAACAAACTATCTATACCCCATAGAATAATTATATTTGTAACACTACTACTTCTAATAACAGTTTTTTGGTATTTAAGTTTTAAAAATATTACAATTTTATTTGCGTTAATACCCGGATTAGTTTCTACCTTATTCCCAAACAAAAAGATTAGAGAAAAAAACGACACATATATTTTAGATACAAAAAATTTAAAGTTCTACTATTTAATATCAACTATAACTTCTATATTAATTATATGTATATTAATTGCGCATTACACAATTGATTACAAAATATTTGTGATAATATTAATATGGATTTTAGCTCCTATAATATTATCAATAAAAACTAAAAAATAACATGTTTTGTTTCACATGAAAATAATAGGAGAAAAATAGAAATGAATAAAATTACCCATTATTTCTTTGGTATTATTGACGTAGAACGAGGAGTAGACAACAACTTCGATGATGATGTTATTGTAATTTGGGAAGATAAATACAAAGGAATACCCACAACACTTTGGTATGATAAATCATATAATTTAACATTGTCTATTTTAGACACTTTTTCAAAATTCTTAATAGATTTTGAAAAATATAAAAACAATGTACTTATTGCTTTGGAGAATTATTTAAAAGAAAACAATGATTATATAATTTTTCATAAAGAAGAATTAGAGATAAACGTTCCAACAAATATTAATTCTTTTATAGAAAATATTAAAATAGATAGTATATCTCTATGGCTAGGAGAAAATTTTATAAGCATTGATTTTATGATAGATCCAGATTTAAGTGATGAAATACTTTGTATAAAATACAATAGTTGCTTAGAAATCGAGAACATATCTTGGGAGAGTTAAAAGTTATTTTTTATAATCTATTACTTAATACTAATAAAAGACAAGACTTTATGCCTTGTCTTTTATTAGTTATTATGGTTTTAATATATAATCTTTATTTTACGTCCAATATATCTTTTAAATTATTGACAACTATATCAAATTCACTAGTTCTAAGAGTACGCATATCTAAAATTATGCTATTATCTTTTATTCTAGTAATTACTGGAATATCTACATCAACTAATAAACTTCTCTCTAATTCTGTAGCTAATTTATTTCTATGCGTCAATTTAACCGCCACACTATCTAAATAACTGGCTGGATAACTTCCACCACCTACTTCTGCTTTATCTTCTATAATTTCTACATCAAAATTTAAGCTAACTACTTTTTCTACAAATTTTTGAGCTTTTTCTTGTAGTCTATCTTTTGAAATTGAAATCATATGAAGTGTAGGTATCTCTTCTAACGCTCTCTTTTCATCTAAATATATGCTTAATGTTGCTTCCAATGTAGCAATAGTCATTTTATCAACACGCAAAGCTCTCGTTAGTTGATTTTTTTTCATTTTATCTATATATTGCTTTTTACCGACAATTATTCCCGCTTGTGGACCACCTAATAATTTATCACCACTAAATGTAACTATATCAATTTCACTGTCCAAAACTTCTTTAACTGTAGGTTCATAAGGAAGTCCATATTTTCTAAAATCTACCAACTGACCGCTTCCCAAATCATTAATAGAAACTAAGTTATTCTCTTTAGCTAGACTTGCAATTTCTTGATTACTTACTTCCTTTGTAAATCCTAAAATTTTATAATTACTTGTATGAACTTTCAGTAGGGCTGCTGTATTCTCGTTAATTTGTTCTTCATAATCACGTAAATGTGTTTTGTTAGTAGTTCCTACTTCTTTCGGTATTCCACCACTAAGTTTTATAATTTCAGGTATTCTAAAGGCTCCTCCTATCTCTACTAGTTCCCCTCTTGAAACGATAATTTCTCTTTCATTAGCTAAAGTGTTCAATGCTAACATAACTGCTGCTGCGTTGTTGTTTACTACTAAAACCGCTTCTGCACCAGTTAATCTTTTTATAACTTCTGTTAAGTGATCGTATCTACTTCCGCGTGATTTTTCTTCTATATTAAATTCTAAATTAGAATAATTAAAAGCTACATCTACTAAATTCTTTTTTACACTCTCACTAAGTAAACTTCTCCCTAAATTTGTGTGAAGTATAGTTCCAGTTGCATTTATTACTCTTCTTAATGAATGTTTACTTTGCTTAGCTAATTGATCGACTAAATTATCTATCAACAAATCTATACTAGGTAGCTCAGTTATATAGCCTTTCAAAATATTAGAACGCAACAAATCAATTTCTTTTTTTACGACATCTTTGACAAATATTTCAGGATATCTTGCTAAAGATGCTTTTATTTTGTCATTTAATAATATTTTATTAATTGACGGCACTTGCGATAACAATTTTTTCATTATCTTCTCCTTTTATCAAAATTAGTTTAATTCACTGGATATTTTTGTAATAGCATCTATTGCATAATCAATTTCATCTTCTGTCGTCATACTAGAGAAAGAAAATCTAACTATCCCTTGTTCTACTGTACCAAAATGTTCGTGCATAAGAGGAGCACAATGTGAACCTGCCCTTATTGCTATATTGTAATTTTCAAATAGCTCTTCTGCAATATCACTAGATGATACACCTTTAAAGTTAAGGGCAACTGTGGCAGTTTTTGGAGAATTAAAGTTGCCATAAAATTCTATATTAGATAAATGTTTTATACTATTGTAAAATTTATTGGCAAAAGATAATTGTTTATTGTACAAATTATCAATTCCATTGTTTAATATGTACTTTATCCCTTCTCCAAGTCCTGCTATACTAGGGGTGTTATGTGTTCCCGCTTCTAGTCGCTCTGGATAATCTTGTGGTTGACTTTTCTCAAACGTCTTTATACCACTACCACCTACATTATAAGATTTTATATCTAAATTAGTATTACCTATACACAAGCAGCCTACCCCTTGAGGAGCGAACAAACTCTTGTGCCCTGTAAAGCAATATAAATCTATACCTAACTTCTCTATTTTTGTATCTATAACCCCCGCAGCTTGAGAGCCATCTACTAATAACAATATATTGTGTTTTTTACATATTGAAATTATTTTTTGTAAATCTACAATATTTCCCGTTAAATTAGATGCTTGAGTTATAGCTAACAATTTTGTATTGTTTTTTATATATTTTTCTATGGAATCATAAAGAACGACACCATACTCATCACTAGCTACAATAGAATAATCAATATTTTCGTTAGCTGCTAGTTGATAAATAGGTCTTAAAACAGAATTGTGTTCCATTTTAGTAGTTATAATATGATCTCCTTGCCTAACAACACCTTTTATTGCCATATTCAACGCTTCTGTGGCATTATTAGTAAATATTACTCGTTTTTCATCACTTATCCCAAACAAGTCTGCTACTAATTTTCTAGTTTTGTAAATTTCTAAAAAAGCATTGTTAGCTTCCTTATAACTTCCACGAGATGGATTGGCGTATTTTCCAGAAGATAATATTTCATAAACTTTTTTGGCAACAGCTTCTGGTTTTTTCAAAGATGTTGCTCCGTAATCAAAATAGTAAGTCATACTTTTCGCCCTTTCTTAAAATGATATTATTTATTTAATACTCGGTAATTTTCTACCCTTCTAGTTAAGCCTTGTTTATCCATATATTCCAAAATTGCCATAGAATATCTACGACTAGACCCTGTCATATCTCTAAATTCAGCCAATGTCATCTGATCACTATTTTTGAAATGATTGGTTACTTTATCAACAGCATCATTATAAACATCAATATGCAGTACTAAATCTTCATCTAATTTAACGATACTATCTCCTATAAGAGAATCTAGCAATTCAGTAGTAGCTCGTACCCCTTTAGTTAAATCTTTTATACTTGGTGGGGTAAACTTAGCATCAAGTAGCTGTTTTTCTATTCTTTTCTTTTCGCTAAGTTGCTTACTATCATATTTTACAGAAAAATCTAATAAAGAAACAAAATTGTTATTTGCTTTCAATTCTTTATTATCTATTAATAACTCTATTAGTGTTGCTACTTCTTTCGCATTAAGTTTAAATTTAGATAGCAATTCTACCTTAGGTATTCCTATCTTTAACTTGAATTTTTTGTGATAGTCTTCAATAACATTTAACATTTTTTCTTTTATATCATCATACTTTCTAATGTGTATATATTGATTAGCTATTTTATAGACTATTTTTGAATTTACTAGGTTATTAAGTTCTACACTAATTACTTCTTCTGATTGTTCTAAATTCTTTGCTACATCCTCTATATCTACTAGATAACTATGACTACTTAATAAATAATTAGCTATTAAATCCTGAATGCTTCCTTCTGACTGAATTTTTAATTTTGATAAAACTTCCTCATTGAAGCGGCTATGTTTGTTCGGATTAACATCTAATATTACTCCTCCCCCTATTGTTACCATAGGAGAATATGTTCTTATAATAAATTTATCATAATTTTTGACGGCAATTTCTTCTTCTAACCTTAACTGAACAAAACCTTTATTGCCAGGTTCTAGTGAATCTATTCCTAACGGAACAACTCTTGCCATTACTTCGGTAGTTCCTATATAAACTCGCACTCTATCCCATAGTTCTAAGTTATAATCAGAATTATTAATAATAGAAATCTCTGTATCTATCATATAAGTTTTTGTAAGAGTATTTGGTGTTGCTAAAGTATATCCTCGTCGTGTATCCTCAAATTTTATATTACTAAGGTTAATAGCTGTTCTTTGTCCTGCAAATGCAGTTTGTACATCTTCCGAATGCACTTGAATACTTCGAACTTTTGTTTTCTTATTGTGAGGATAAATAGCTAGCTCATCTCCTACGGATATAGTCCCTTCTAATAAAGTTCCTGTAACTACTGTTCCAAAACCTCTCACTTGGAAAGATCTATCTATATTTAATCGTGCATTTTTTGATTCCTTTATTTTTGCTATATCTTCTGTTTTGTTATCTATAGTTTCTAGTAGTTTAGGTATTCCTTTTTTACTTATAGAATCTACTTCAATAATAGGACTGTTTTCTAATTTTGTTCCTTTTATAAATTCTTTAATATCCTCTACTACTAACTCTCTATATTCATCGTCTACTAAATCTATTTTAGTAACTACTACTATATAATTTTCTATTCCTAGTAGAGACAAAATATCAATATGCTCTCTAGTTTGAGGCATTATTCCTTCTCGAACATCTACTAACAGCAATACGAGATTAATTCCACTTACCCCTGCTAACATATTCTTTATAAATTTTTCGTGTCCGGGAACATCTACCACTCCACAACGTTTACCACTAGGTAAATCAAAATACGCAAAACCTAGATTTATCGACATACCTCTTTCTTTTTCTTCTACAGTAGTATCAGTTTCTATCCCACTTAATGCTTTGATAAGAGTTGTTTTTCCGTGATCAATATGACCAGCCGTTCCAATTATTACATTGTTCATAACAAACCTCTCTCCTAATTTTTATTTTCGTATAATAATATTACTTCTCTTTTAATTCCTTTTTTCTTTGAATAATATAGAGCTTTGTAAGGTATATTTTCTGTTTCTAATAACCTTATTAAATCTGCAAAATTGTTCCACTCTATTTTCATCATAAAGCCACAGCCTAGCGATATACTAGGATGTGTTGGTATCAAACTAGCATTAACAGCCTTTTCTAAACATAAATTATCTGCCTTTATAGAATCGTGTGTACTGTTAAATACTATTAATCCTTCTTCTATCATTAAAATCTCCTAAGGTCTTATTATTCTGTTCGCTTTTCTCATATCTTCTACTATAAAGTACATATTAGTTGGGTTACCCACAGCAAGTTCTATATTATGATAGTCTATGCACGCTCCGCAACATACTATCTCTACACCTTGATTTTCTAATTCTATCAATTCAGCTAATACATGACTTCTTTTTTTATCAACAAGAACAGAACCATCATTATAAAATATTATTTTCTTCGGCAAAACTTCTTGTTCAGTAAGAGCATAAATGTATGCTTTTATAAGTCTTGTCCCTAATTCTTCGCTACCATGACCCATAATTTTTTTATTAATTACCACAATATAACTGTCATCCTCTTTGGTAACTACTTTTTCTTGCTGTTCATTAGAAACAGTATTTCCCTTTTCTAGTGTAACTTTATAATGTTCATCTTTTTTTTCGATATTTATATTATAATTATTTTTTGTAGCAAAATTTTCTAAATTTTGTACGTTACTTTCATCTTTTACAAGAACTTCTACTATATTTTCTGTTTCTAATACTCTACGTGCTTGAGTAACCGGTACTACGCAACTATCAGCTAATGTATCTATTACGACATTGCCTATATTTTCTTTCGAGATAGTAACGTTGTATTCCTCATCAGAAACTTTATCTACATTTATGTAGTAACCTAATTGCGTTGCCAATTTTTCTAAATTTTGTGTTGCAACAAAGTTGTCAACAATAGTTTCAACTTTGTCATATTCATTCAATAATTTTTTTGTCTTTACTACTGGTAGAGGACAAGTTAGACCTCTAGCATCCAATTTTGTTTCCATAACTAGTAACTCCTTAATTAAATTAATTTACTATTACATCTTTTTCTTGGCGATTTATTACTCTACCTACTATTGAACTTTTTATTTCTAACTTGTTTAATTTGTCTAACATCTCCGAAGCATATTTCTCTGGAACACTTATTAATAAACCTCCAGAAGTTTGAGGATCAAATAATATTTCCTCAATAGCAAAGTCATTTACTCGAAAGTCCACTTTATCTTGTAAATAATTTCTATTTAATTGTCCTCCTGCTGTTATTATAAAATTATTAGCACAGTCATAAGCCTCTGGTAACATCGGAACATCTTTTGCAAAAATTTCCGCAGAGTATTTACCGTCTAACATTTCTACTAAATGTCCTAAAAATCCAAAACCTGTTATGTCTGTACAACTATTAACAGGATATTCTTTCATTACTTCTGCTGCATATTTATTAAGAGTTGTCATTTGTTTAACACACTCTGCAAATGTTTCTTCACTACACTCTTTTAACATATGTGCTGAATTAATAATACTAACACCTAAAGGCTTTGTTACTATTAGTAAATCTCCTAACTTACAATTATTATTCATAAGTATCTTATCTGGATGAATAGTTCCAGTTACCGATAATCCATATTTAGGTGTTGAGTCATGTATCGAATGTCCTCCTGCCAGTACTCCTCCAGCTTCATGGACTTTTTCCGCTCCACCTTTCAAAATTTGATGCAAAATTTCCATATCCATTTTCTCAGGAAAAGCTACTATATTTAATGCTGAAATAACCTCTCCTCCCATTGCATACACATCACTTAACGCATTAGTTGCTGCAATTTGCCCGAAAAGATAAGGGTCATTAATCATCGTCGTAAAAAAATCTAAAGTTTGGATTATCGCTTTATCATCTGATATTTTATATACTGCTGCATCATCAGATGACTCATATCCTACTATTAAATTGCTATCTTCTTTTTTTGGTAAATCACTCAACAAGTCAGAAAGAGCTCCCGGCCCAATCTTAGAGTTTCAACCTCCACAAACTATCATATTTAAACTCTTGTTTTCCATACAGCTCTCCTTTCTTACATTTTATAACAATATTATACTATGTATTTAATATTTTAGAAAGTTCTTTCAATTATTTATTAATTTACAAAAAATAATTATTTAACAATAAAAACTAAACCGCAAGCCTTAGGTATAACAATAATAGAATATTTTTTAAAATAATTAAAACATTTCCAATAGTTACATTGTCAAACTATACACGTTAGTGCTATAATAAATAATGACAATATTATTAAAATTTAAAGGAGTTTACTATGAAAAAAGAAAGAGTAAATAAAGTTTTAACAAAAATGGCCGAAGAAAATATTTCTCAGGCTATAATCAGTGATCCTATGTCAATCTTCTACTTAAGTGGTTTAATGCTTCATCCGGGTGAAAGATTATTTTGCTTACTTCTAGATCAAAACGGCGACCACAAACTTTTTGTCAATGCGTTATTCCCAATAGAACAAGACTTAGGAATTGAAAAAGTTATTTTCTCAGACACAGATGATTCTGTATCAATTTTGGCTAATAACCTTAAAAACGGAGCTACTATCGGTATAGATAAAGTTTTTCCTGCTAGATTTTTATTACCATTAATAAACAATTTGAAAGAAAACAAATTTACAGATATTTCTATTATCGTAGACAAAATTCGTATGATTAAAGACCAAGATGAAATAAATGCTATGCGTCTAGCTTCAAAACTTAATGATGAAGCCTGTCAATTAGTAATTAATAGCATATCAGCAGAAAAATCAGAATTAGATATAGTAAAAGATTTAATGGCTATTCACGAAAAATTAGGTGTTGACGGAGTATCTTTTGATCCAATTATAGGATACGGAGCTAATGGAGCTAACCCTCATGGAGAACCAGGGAATAGATATCTAAACGATGGAGATGCTATAATTGTGGATATGGGTGGCGTCAAAAATAATTATTGCTCTGATATGACACGTACTGTCTTTTGGAAAACTCCTAGCGAAAAAGCAAAAGAAGTATTCAATATAGTATTAGAAGCTCAAAAACGTGCAGTATCTATAGTAAAACCGGGAGTTAGATTCTGCGATATCGATGCAGCCTGCCGTGATTACATAACAGAAAAAGGCTACGGCGAATTCTTTACACATCGTACAGGACATCATATTGGACTAGAATGCCATGAATACGGAGATATATCTTCTATAAATGAAACTCCTTGTGAACCGGGTATGATATTCTCTATTGAACCGGGTATCTATCTACCGGGAGAATTTGGTGTGAGAATTGAAGACTTAATTTTGGTAACTGAAGATGGATACGAAAATCTAAATAGTCTAAACAAAGAATTAGTAATAATTGGAGAATAATACAAAAAATAACTATCCTCTATTTTTTAAGGATAGTTATTTTTATTTCTATTTATTTAAAAGTTTTTGCCAAAAAGTTATCTATATAAGTCCAATATTCCTCATTGTATATCCTTTCTGCTTGGCAATGCTTTGCCCCTTTAAAAATATATATCTCTTTGTCTGACGTCAATAAATTATATGCAGTTTCACTATTACTCAAAGGTACAAATCCGTCCTTATCTCCGTGTAAAATTAAAGCAGGAAGTTTTGTACTCTTCAAAGCTTCTGTTGCATCTACATCTCCAAAGTTATAACCTGCTCTAACTTTCGTAACTAAATTAGATAACGGAATAACAGGAAACTCAGGCAAGCCAAAAAGTTTATCTAACTGATAAACAAATTCCTCTTTTAAGTTTATATAACCACTATCTTCGATAAATCCTACTACATTGCTAGGTAACCCCTTGTTCAAAGAATTCATAGTTGTAGCTGCTCCCATACTTATACCAAATAACATTATAGGTGGATTGTTATGCTCGTTAGATATTTTTTTTACCCAATTAACAAGATCATCAGAATCATATCCTCCCATAGCGTACGCATTTCCCTCGCTCTTGCCGTGAGCCACTAAATCTGGAGCAAATACGTTATATCCTCTATCATAAAAAGACTTAATATAATTTGACATTTGCTTTGCACTAGTTGTAAATCCATGAGTAACTACTACCCACTTATTATTTTCTGCATCACTTTGGACAAAGCTATATCCAACAATCTTGTTTCCTGTTACCGAGGTACTAACATATTCTTTTTTATTATTATCAAACCATTTTTGATTCTCTTCTGTTCTAGGATCTACTACACCATCACTATCTTGTGAAGCAACCGCAGATTTATCCACATTTGGATTTAAAGCAAAATTATAAAAATAATTACCCGTGAATAATCCTCCTAACAAGAGTATAGCTAATATTGATGCTACAATTATTTTGTAATATTTCTTCATAGCTTAATTCCTTTCAAGAATAAGTAAACTTATAAATTTACTAATAAATTTATAATAATTAGTATATAACTTATCGACCAAAAAGTAAACTATAAACTTAACTAATTTGTTAGAGATTATATAAATTGAAAAACTATCTCCCTATCTAAATACTGATATAATAGGATTTTAATAATTTTCAAAATCTAGATATTTCTTTAAAAATCTAAATCTAAAATACAGTATCTAGTACATACAAATAAAGTAATAATTAATACATAGTTTAAAATCTGATTCTTTTTAGTTTATAACAAATACTATATGATAACAGAAATTTTTAACTGTTTTTTCATTTGTATTATTACTTCTGTTTCTTAATAATTTCTTTTTCTGTATACTTCCGCAATATAAAAGAGTAAGTTTGATTTTTTATTGTTATACACATCTTATAAACAATGTTTATCTTACCATCTGTTTTTCTTATTGATTACAAAAGTTTTCTATGTTATTGTTAAAATGTAGCTTATTAATAAGCATTTATAATTTTTATGTAGTTAAAAATGTAGTAAGACACCAAAAATTTATTATAAGGATACATAACTATGATTACAAAAATACTATTAATCTTAGTGATAGGTATAAATATGGGAAATATGTGCGATGAAATATCAAGAAGGAATAGTTTGAAAAAATTTCACAATTTTACTATATTAAAATTAGCTATATTAATAACAATAATAGTAAATTTAATAAATATATATTTTAAATTTTATATAATAAATAGAGAGAATATAGCTAGTTCTATGCTTATAACATATTTTTCAATATCCGCTATTAATATATTAAGAATAGAGTGTTCAGAAATAATAAAAAATAAACAATATATAATATTCATTCCAAGTATAATCTACATAGTTTCTGCATATATATACTTATTCTTTGGTAGAATATTAAACATAGAAACTAAATTAAACCATATGGATATAGTATCTATATCTATATTAATATTAATATTCAATATAATAGGAAAAATAATAAAAAAATTATAAAAAATATACTATTAAAAAGGGTCTTATATTAGACTCTTTTTACAGATTAGATACATCTAATAAAAAAAACGTTGAAATACATTAATTTCAACGGTTCTTTTATTGTTAACACACTTTAAAGATAATTACCAAAAAATTATTAGTTATTTATTACTTTATGTGAAAGTAACATCTCATTCATTACTTTCACATTATGCATTCTAACAATGCTAGCTCCTTTTTTGATAGCTTCTAATGATAGGGCTGCACTAACTACATCTCTATCTTTTGGTAGGCTATTTCCACCCAAAATATAATCTATTGTTCTTTTTCTACTGGCTGCATATAGAGTAGTAAAACCTAATTCAGTCAAATATTCTAAATTCTTAGTTATAGCTATATTATTTTCGGCATTTTTATTAAAACCTATTCCCGGATCTAGTATAATATTTTTGCTAGATACTCCAGCGTTTAAACAAATATCAATGCTTTCTTTAAGACTAGATATAACATCGTCTATTTCTCTGCCTTCTCTTACAGTATCATTATGCATTAAGATAATAGGAACATTATATTTAGCAGCTACCTCTGCCATATCGTTACCCTTTGCACCATAGACGTCATTAATAATATCCACACCATTATCTAATGCAAATTCTGCTACATCTTTTTTATAAGTATCAATACTCAACAATACATCTGGAAATCTCTTTCTTATTGTAGGCAAAATAGATTGTAATCTTGATATTTCTTCTTCTACTGTAACTTTAGTTGCTTCTGGTCTAGTAGACTCACATCCTATATCAATAATATTCGCTCCATCTTCTAACATTTTCTCTATTTGTAAAATGGCACTATCTTCACTATAAAAATCTCCTCCATCAGAAAAAGAATCAGGAGTAAAATTCAAAATTCCCATTACCAAATATTTATTATCTTCTAATTGTTTCTGCAACTTGTTCATAAATTTTTACCTCTGCTCTAATAATTTTTTTCTAACTGCTGATATTAAATATAGCGAACCACTTACTACTAAAGTTTCATTATCTTTTAAATTTTTTGTAATTTTATTCAAAGCTTCCTCATAATTATCAAACACTACTACATTACTTGTAAAAGCTTCTGCTAAATCATTAACACTACTTTCTTTTATGTTTATCGGGACAGGAACTACAAAAATTTCACTACTTATGCTTTCAAGTATTTTTGCCATATCTTTATAATCTTTATCAGACAATATACCTACCAATAATTTAATATTCTTTAACTTACTTCGTTCAATATAATGAACCAAACTATTAATACCATCAATATTATGCGCTCCGTCTAGCAAGATATTATCAGCTATCCACTCTAGTCTACCTGCCCAAACAGTCTGTTCAATACCCGTTCGTATCTCTTCATCGGATAACACTATCTTATTTCTTAAACGTAAATTTTCTAAAGCTAATATGGCTAGACTAGCATTAAATATTTGATGTTCTCCCAACATTTTTATTTTTATATCCTTATATTTCAAAAAATTAAAAATACTATGTTTTGCCGTAACTACTTTTACTACTACACTATTTTTATCTAAAAGTGTCAAATTAACATTGTTAATAGATGCTACTTCTTCTATAACGGTACAAACTTCTTGTGAATTAGGATATAAAATAACATTATCATTTCGTTGTATAATTCCTGCTTTTTCAAAAGCTATTTTTTCTATACTATTCCCTAAAATGTTTGTATGATCCAAACCTATTTTTGTAATTATAGACAATTCTTTCTTAGAAAATACATTTGTTCCATCAAATCTTCCTCCAAGTCCTACTTCCATAACTACAAAATCTACATCATTTCTAGCAAAATAATTAATTGCAACTACCGTAAGAATTTCAAAAAAAGATAAATTATCGTTACTGTTTGGAAAATTTTGCTGCCATAAATCCTCTACTTCTCGATATAAATTATACATTTCGTAGTAACTAATATATTGATTATTTATCCTTATTCTATCATTAAAGCTAACTATACCGGGACTAGAATACATACCTACTCTATATCTCTTAGAAAGAGTAGTTGTAATATAAGAACTTACAGAACCTTTGCCATTGGTACCGGCTATATGAATAACTTTTAATTTTTTTTCTGGATTTCCAAACAATTTCAAAATTTCTGTCATTCGATGCAATCCTAGTTTCATACTACTACGTTCAACTTTTGATATAGAGTTTATAATTAAATCTTCACTTATTTCTTCCAAAAGTAACGTAACTTCATTTGACGTAGGTAACTCTAATAAATTGTTATAAAGAGTTTCCAAACTATTACAATTAAAAGCGTCCAATACAGCAGATTCATTCCCCATCTTATTAAATTTTAAAAAAATTTTTTTATACAACTCTATTTTGTTCATGGTTAAATAACTCCTTAGGATAATAGCTTAATTTTACTATGAACTTATTTTCTATGCAAGACAATTTCTATAAAATACATAGTATTATATACAATTAAAATCTTTAATTATAAACATTTTCTATTGCAGTCTAGTTGTATAAAACTACATCAAAAAATAAATTTCGTATACTTTTTCGTATAGTTTTTTAAAAAATACTTTTTACAAATACTAGGCACTTTTCAGGCACAAAAAAAAGCCCACTGGGCTGCAGGCTTTAAAATAATTGAGATAAGTTCAATTATTATGTAGATTTAGAATTTTATTATAGCATACGTTTTATTTTTTATCAATCTATAACATTTTAAAAAAAATTTAAAAAACTATTGACTTTATAACTCATATGAGTTATAATATAAATATAAGGAGGTGAGGAGATAGTGGTTGAAAAAGAAAAAAGCTTAAAAATAAAAGAAATAACCTTGACATTAAATTTCTTATTTTTTAAGCTAAAAATCAAAATAGTGGGGGATGTATAACTCTCCTCCTATAACCATTATAGCAACGATGAAAAAAAAATTCAAGATTTTTAGTAAAACTATACAAATTTCAATAGAAAAAACCACTAAAAAAGAATTACTTTTATCTGCATTAGGATATTTAATATTGATAATAGTAATTTATTATTTGTGCACAAGGAGGTAAAATGAAAGAAACAATTACCAAATTAATTAATAGTGAGATAACAGCGTACCAAATTTCCAAAAATACAGGTATATCAGTAAACAATATACGTGCGATGAAGAAAGGTACAAGAAAAGTTGGGAATCTCACACTAGATACAGCAGAGAAATTGTACAAATATGCGAAACTGCTCGAAGAAAATAAAAATTATTTAAAGGGGAAAAAATAATGAAAGTATCAGATTTATTTAAAATTAAAGGTATAGACGAAGAACTGTTTATTAGAAATAATAAATTAGATAAGCCGTCGTTTTATAGAATTAAGGAGAACCTAACAGATACTGATTTTGGGACTGTAAGCAAACTAATCAAAATTGCTAAAAGCTTTGACGATAAAATTTATGCTATTAACAACAAATTGTATTTGAACGGAAATGAAATTAAAGAGTTTGAAGATGCAAATTTAACCGCAGAAGAAATGTATAACGAGCTGGATGTTACTTATAGTGTAGTAGCGTTAGTTGATGCAACGCAACAGGGTAGCGTGGATTACGCAACGGTAGAAGTCGAATTTGAAATAGAAGAAAATTTGACAGCAACGCACAGTATTGAAATCGAAATAAACAACAAAAGAATTGATTTTGAAGATTGGAAATCTTACAAAGAAGAAATCATGGAGTTAGTTTACGAAAGTTTAAATAACGACGATACATATATTTATGACGAATTGTTTATATAAAAAATAAGAGTAGCAATAAAGCTACTCTTTAACTTTGCCCGCTTGGGCGTCTTTTCAGACAATTTACATAAATGTTTATTTTAACTCAACCACAAGGGTCGCTAAAACAATGATATTCATCGTATATAATATAGTATATATTAACCCCTTTATTTTGTCAATAAAAAAAGGGAGTAACAAATCGTTACTCCCTTAAAAATTAATTATCTAAAATGACCAAAGTCCATTTGATTTTTATTATCTACAAATTTTCCAGTTGCAACATAACGTCTATTACCGCTTCCCCCAATATAACTTATCCATACATAGCCGTTTGCTATTGTATAGCTATCATAGTTTATTACATCACCTTTCTTATAAGTTGCAACAACTTTACTATTTAAACTAGGTTCTTCTCTTACATTTAAGTCCTCTACTTCAACTGTAAAATGCCAACTTTCTGGAACTCTAGTCCAATTTCTATTATTTGTAGAATCAACAGTATATGGTGGTCTTATAATAGCTGCAACTAATGTGTCATATCTATTTATTACTCTAGCAGGTCCACCCCTAGTTAATGCATCAGCATTGCCATCTACATTTTGCTCAACGCAAGTAAGTAAATTGCCATTAACTGCGGTACATATTCCTATATGACCCCATGGTAAAGTCATGTTCCATACAATTATATCTCCAGGTTGAATTTGAACTTGACCTTTTTTATATCTTTTAAATCCTGCAGGCAATGCATTACTTACATAATTTATTGCATTTCCATTAACTCTCCCTTTCCAAAGTTCTCCTACATAGCCCATTATCAAATCTACACATTGAGAGCCATAATATCCGTCCCAATCTACTCTTCCACCTACTTTACTTTTAACCCAATTAATTGCTTGTGTTTGTGTTACCATAATTTTACCTCCTATTTTCTTAAATCATTGACACCCTTAGCTACTGAGTGGACACCTGTTGACATCCATCCACTCACTAGTCCAGTAATAATTACCTGAAATGATAGTTCTTGTTTAAGCCCAATACAAAAAATAATTCCAATAAATCCTAAAACTATTGGGATTAAATTATTTTTAATCGGCGTGCTATCTTTGATAATTTTACCAACTAATAGGCAAAATGCTACAATTTCTAAATTAATATATGCTTGTAAATTATCCATTTTTCTTCTCCTTAATTTCTAATTTTTTAAACTGCAAAAATAAATCATCAACTACTGAATTGCCACCTAAACTCTTATAAGCATTGTACATTAACACAATTTCTTCTTTATGTTTAAAAGATGTATACCCTATATGGATATCGTACGACATATTTTTTATTAGACGGTAGCGAAGTATTGCTTTTGTACCTTCAGCAGTTGCTTCAATTTTTATACCCATTTCTTTTAATTCTGAAAGTATATCATCATTTTTTTTGTTTTTCTTTTGCAACCAATAATTTAATATTGGTAATAAAAGAGGAACTGCAACTCCCGTGCTAATCCCTACTACCCATGCATCAGTCATACTCTACCCCCTAATTCCCCAAATTTTTAAATTTGATAAAATTACTTCGTTGTAACACCCAATGTATATATTATTAAAATCTTCTGTTTTGCTAAAGGAGATAACCTCTCTCACTTTATCAAAAACATTAGGTACAAATGCATCATTGCTTTCAAATGTAATTTGACCTTGTTCCAATAATCTAACTGTACTACCTTTTAGATATTCAACATCAAAAGTTGCACATAATTCGCTAATCTCAGACAAGTCAGGTACATTAATATTAATATAAGTATTGTCATTGCTAAATCTAATCTCAGTATTATGCTCGTAAATACACTCACGATTTGCGTCAAATTTAATCTCAGACACACCAGATTCAACTCTCTGTACCAGTGAATCAAGCTCTGCTTGAGAACGGATATTACACAAAATGGCGTCGTTATGAATTGTCATAAACTCCATAATTTGTCCATATGATATTTTTGATTCGTCGAGAGCCTTAAGCATTTTTAACATTTCTTCATAATTCGCAAAATCTAACTTAGATATATTTATATTTTGCTCCAAATCATAAACTTCTTCTTCCAACAAAGCGTTTATTTTTTTGGATAAATTTTGCCTTAAATCATCCACTGACACACCTTTAGACTTTAAGCTGTGGACAATTATTTTAGGCAATTCTTCGTAATTAATCTTAGAATAAGTATCAACTACTTTTTCTATATTATCTGTATCGATATCAAAATAAGAATTCTTTTCTTCTTTTTCGAATTGTTTTTCGAATTTAGAACTTTGATTAACAACTATCTTGAATTTATTGTTGCTTGGAAAGATATACCCCCCTGCGTGGATTTCTAAGTAATACTTGCCTACTGGTAGTCTTTCTAATATTTTAAATTCAACTGCCCCGTCTTCTACAACGGATTGTCGGTTGTAAAAGACTTCTGACGTTTGACTATCACATAACACAACAGTTGCTTTTTCTCCATTAATATCAGATACAGAATTGTTACGTTCATCCAATAAATTAAATTTAAAATTACTACCAAAGTCTCCAGATTTTATTACTTGACCGCCGTCAACTTGTTTAATGTTAGTACTATTGATTAATTTTGCCATTATACTTCTTCTCCTAACTCGCTTAAAATACTATCTTCTAGCTCATATCTCTTTTCCCTAAACTCTTTTTCTTGCGATCTCATTTCTTTTCGATTTGCAGAATAAAGTTCAGGACGTGAGATATATTCACTATAAGTTGATATCCCCTTATCATCAACGTTAACAGTAGCTGTCTTTACTATCTCATCTCCTATTTTAAAATTACCTATTAATTGTGTTGATTTTTTAATTTCTAATGCCATTTTATTTCTCCTCCTGTTGTACTTCAAATTGGTCTAATATATCATCAATTACTGATATGTACTGCACTTCAATGTTACCTTCATAATTTTGTAATGCTACAAAAAAATCAGTAAATCTATTGGAATATTCCCCACCAGTTATTACCACTTCTTCATTTAGTAATTCAGTAATATCACTATTAAATTGTTCTTTTTTGCCATCTTTAATAACATATTCGTCATTAACAACAACAAACTCCCCATTTTCTTTTACCAAATATTCATCAAATATGGTCTTTTTAAATTCTGTAAAATCACTGTACTTTTCTTCTAATTTCTTTAAAAATTTAACCCTACCACGATTTGCTTTCATAGTAGAGATAGTTAGTGAATATATACCGCTGTGTAATGTTTCTAAATCTTTATTTTTTATTTTTATTTGCATTTTTGTCTCCTTTACTACAAATTTAAAAGTTCCCAATCATAAGATTTCGCAGTGGACTTAACGTCGTGAAGTTGTTTTATGTTATCTCTAAAACTTTTTAAAACGTCATATAGGTTAATTCCACTAAACCTTGTAGTATCAATATAAATACCGTTTCTCTCGTTATAACCACCTTTTATGGTGATTGTATCTGCTACAACATCGATTTGGTCTAACAACCCTCCAGCTTGAGTTGCACTATTTCTAAAAACTTTAATTCCAGCAAAATATGGAACGTCACTTCTAAAATTACCCCCAGAATTTACCCCAAGAACCGCAGCTGCTCCGCCTTTTTCTGCATCATTAAAATTCAAAAACGCTCTTGAAGTACCGTTTTGGTAATGTAAGGTATTTCCTGAACTGTAAAACCTAATACTAGCGCTACCACTATACTCAGTTTCTCCCGTCAACATATTAATAGTCATATTGCCATTCCTAGCCCTTAACAATCCAGTTGTAATTCTAGTTGCATCAATATCAATGGCTTTTAACTTATTGATAAAAGCCTGTCTCGCAAACAGACTGTTAGTCAACAAATCATTAACCATCAACTTATTAATCATTGCTTGGTCTACTTTCAAATGGTTGGATGTAATAGCGTCTGTTTGAATAAGAGATGACGTTATACTTCCCGTTTGAATATGACTAGTAGTTACACTATTGAATTTCAACTGATCTCCTGTGATTGAACCATTTTCAATTACAATCGCATTAGTTTTAGGAATTATCTCAAGATTAGAAATAAACGCTGAATTTCCAGTTCCTGTCACATTCATATGGAATTGTATTGATTGTATTTGTTTGTCAGAAGTTATAACAAATGTACCAGTTAGTATTGCGCCTATACCGAAATTTTTATAGCGGCTACTCCATCTTTTAGTACCGTCAGTATGTGTAATATAGGCGTCAATGAAAAATGGATTGCCTGATACAATTCCTGATCCTACATATCCTTTAATTAAAAATTCTCTTGCTTCACCTGTATATACAATAGATATTGCTGCGTTATTGGCGTGCGATGTGTTTCTAAATTCAGACTTAACCAAATTCATATTGGCTGATGTTATTATCATCTTATCGGTAAGTATGCTAACAGCTTCTGGCTTAACGCTAATTAAACTAGCAAGTTTATTGCCGTCAACTACCTTACCTGCCCCTAGTAATATACCGTCAGCAGTAACATCAACATCTGCCTTTTTTAGTGTATCATTATCTAATGATGATACTGAACTTCTAAGGCCGTTCAAATCTTCACTCAGCATAACTACTCTACGTAATCCGTTATCTGCAATACCTTTGATTATTGCGACTTGTCCGTCAATAGTCTGTTTGTAGTCTGCAATAGTATTATGAGTTGCTGACAATAAATCTCGCTTAGTCGCATCTAAATTAGCATTAAAATTTTCAGTAATACTTGAAATATTATTTCGAATTTCAGTTGATAGAGTATTTTCTATTTCAGTTTTCAACTTATGAGCATTTTCTTCATTTTTTGCCTTGAGTTGTTCAATGCCGTTCTTAATACTAGTCTCTAATTCCTTAGATTTTTCTTTAAACTTACGATCATAAATTAAATGCTGTTCTTCTGCTTGACGATCTATTTGAGCAGATATAGAATTGTAAAATCTTTTTACTTGATTATCTACTTCTTCAAATCTATTTCCAAGAATAGTATCAGTTAACCCTGTTCTAGTATCTCCTATTTCGATTTCATGATTCTCATCTAAGATAACATCCCAGACAATTTTAGAAACTTTAGCAGTTTCATTCATTATTCCTAATTCTTCAAAATAAACCTTTGCGGTATCGCACAAATCTATCTCTTCTAAAGAATTATTGTCAAATATACCTTTTACTTTAGATAAATCTTGATATTTTATCTTTAAACTTACCTTAGGAACTCCAACACTGTTGTTCCTAATATATTTAATAGCTTCATTTCTAAGTTGATCTACTGTTTTAATGTTCTCATCACTAGAAAAATCTATTTTTAACACTCTAGGACTTTGAAATAAGTTCACATGCTCACTATGAACAAAATATTCTGGAAGTGTTATAAGAGTTTCATTATCTCCATCTAATAATTTTTTAAACGGATATATAGAGGTATATGTTTCTAAAATACTTTTCTCTTGTTCTAAATCAATCAAGTTTCGTCCATATGCGATTATTATGGAGCTATCTCTACCCATTTGTTTATGGAGTTTTATATCTAAATTATCAAACTCATATTCACCGCCCCATACATCTAAGATAGAACCTTTAGTACCTCCTAATGCTTCTCTTGCATTTTCAATATTTTCTATATCCCAAGTAGTCGAGTTATAAGTTGTGATGTCAGACCATACACTAAATTCTGTTTTATCAATAAGCAAATTACTACGCCACATCTCTAATGCAGAATATGCGCTACCTGAAGCTGTTACATTCGGCTTTATTGCATTCATAGTTGTTTTCACTTGTGATATATGTTTTGCATATACACTTATTGATTTATTTTTCTTTTTAGTTATTTGAGAGATAATAAACCTTTGATTTTTGCTCCTGTAGCCAGTATCAACTTTTAAAATTAGTCCCTCTTTAATAAGATTGACATCTTTTCCATTAATGGGATAATCCATTTCAAGAATATATATACCATTACGCTCTTTAGTAACTAAACACTTTGTCGCGTCTGATAAAACAGACATTCCTAAATGTTCAAAATTTGTTTCGTTTTGAGCATATAAAATAGGATAACTCACACTATCGCCTCCCATCTAGGTATTATTTCAACTTTAAAATCTGCATTGTTCCAATTAATTAAGTTTGTTCCAGGTTTTAAAATAGGGAAAGGATATGAATAAACTTTATCATATTGTGGCTCTTTATTATCATAGTGAGCGCTTTGTGTCTCACAATCTAGTACAATATGACCTTGTACCCCTTTCAACTTAAATATTTGCGTTCCTATTATTAGGGTAACATCACCCGAACCTATCAACTTAATAATAGGTTTACTAGCTCTATTCTCAGGGTTATTCAACACCTGACCTTTAGTAATTGATATCTTTTGAAATCCTGATTTTAAGTATTTAATCGGGTGCACTTTAAAATTTAATATACATCTCTTACGAGCGTTTATACTACCTTCAACAGAAAAAGTTTCATAAAACAAAGCTTTATAAAGATACTCCTCATCCCAACTTAATTCAAAATCTTTCCAAGAAGGATTTCCTAATAATAACCAATTTTGAATAGTTGAGATAAGATTTTGAGCAGTGCTGTTGTTTGTTTGATAAAGCACAAAGGGGAACTTCATATCAACTAACGATAACCTTTTATTATCTTTAATTTTTGCACCGTCTACACCGTCTATTTCAATTAAATCTAAAGAGTGTTCAGGAGAATTGAAGGATATATCATCAATCAATCTCAACCCTAAGTCTTTTGAAGTAATCCCATTATATTTTATGAATTTAGTTATCATGACAATCTATCCCCCTCTTCTTTTATTAAGAATTTAATTTGTTCGTATATGTCTCTAATATCTTGATCTCCATTATTTTCAAAATTTTCAATATGTAATAATGCCTCATAATTATTAGTTTTATTGTTTGTTACATTATTATTGCTAGATTGCATTGTTGGTACGGCATAATTTTTTCCTAAATTCAGTACGTTTTCCGCCCTATATTTAACGCCTTTAATGAAATCTAAGCTATTTTCTACCACATGCGCATTTTTATCAATACCCATAGCAATACCTTCCGGAATATACCTACCTACGCTATTAGCAAATAATCTTGACGGTGAATGGATTTGAGCTTTCGCTCTCATAGCTCGTTCTACTTCGGCTACAATAGCATTTGCAGCAGCTCTTACCGAACCAACTGCACTCCACATACCACTAGCCACTCCATTTGATATTTGTGCTCCTATATTTTGCATAATACTAGGGGCAGACTCTCCTATTCTCCTAATAGCATTAAAAATATTTTCAGTGGCATTTCTAACACTACCTTCTCCATTTCTAAGTCCGTCAACTATAGATTGAACTACTTCTCTACCTGCTCTTCTTCCTTCTTCAATCATCTTATTAGCTGATTGTTGCAAGGTTGAAGTTATTGAATTACAAATATTTTGTATTGTACTTAAAGCACTGGACATACTTGAATTTATTGTACTAGCCATAGTAGATATTGTATTAGCCGTAGAATTTGCACTTGAAGATATTGAGTCAAAAGAACTCGCTAATGATGAAGCAACCCCTATCAATGAATTAATCACAGATGTTACTGATGATAGATTACCTGATAAAGCAAGTAGTTGCGAACTAAACATTGATACACCAGAAGCAACTGTTATCGCAATAGAACTTATGCTATTCAAAGCCGCATTAAACGTAAATATTAAAGCATTAGCGCCTACAAGTCCTCCTAAGGATGTCATAACTCCCGAAACAAATGTAGACATAGAAGTAGCTACACTAGATAAACTTGTAGGTAAACTATCTATAGCTGTTTTAAAAGTACTTAATATATTAGGTAGTGTTTGTAAAGATCCTTGAGCTATTTGGCTGGCTTGAGCAACTCCCATAAATCCTTGACCGAACGTAACCATAGAATTACCAAGTAGCGATAAACTGCCTGCATGATATGTTAAATCTCCAATCGCTGCACCTAGACTTACTAGAGTTGCTACCATATCCCCAAGATTTAAATTAGTCAATTTTTCTATACCTTCGGCAAATAATTTAAATCCATATCCTGCATCATACGCAGCATCACCTATCGATTGGAATATATTAGCTACACCGTCAAGGACATTCTTTATTGCTTCTCCTATAGAGTCAATAATTCCTGATACACCTTCGCATACAGTTTTTACTGCATTACCAAATTTTTCAAAGGCAGTACCTAGACCCTCTAGGACTGTTTTTACTGCTGTACCCACAGATTCTATTACTGAACCTACTCCTTCAAGCACTGACTTAATAGCATTACCTACGGACTCAACTACCGACGCTACACCCTGTAATGCTGACTGTATTGCAGACCCTACAGATTGTACTACACTACCTACACCTTCTAATGCTAAGCGAACTCCGTTTCCAAAACCTTCAAATGTGGATCCTAATCCTTCAAGAACAGATTGAATAGCAGCGCCAACTGATTCTATAACTACACCTATACCTTCAAGTACTGTTTTAATAGAAGTACCCACATCTATGATTAATCCACCTAGCGCACCAATAACGTTGACTACTATATCGCCAAATGTACTCAGCGCTTGTATAAGCAATGGCAATACCGCTACGGCAAATTCAGTTATCGAGCCTATAATTTGACTTATTACATCACCTAAAGCATATAATATTTCACTTACCCCTTCGCTTTGAGTTGCAAGCAACGCTAATCCTGCAGCTGCTATAGCTATACCTGCTCCTAGCGCAAGCCAAGTAGGTGGCGGTACCATTGCTATTGCCATTCCTAAACCTCTAAAAGCTGTGGCAAGTCCAGTTCCTATACCTTTTGCTGCTATACTTATTCCTTGCCCTAAACCTTTAAAAACAGTGGCTATACTACGCCCTAAACTTTGTAATAATCTTCCTGTAGCACTTGCCACTCTTGATATCACACTGCTTATTCCACTAAACACCCTACTAATAAGCGAGCCAACTTTACTAAAAACTGCTCCCAACTTACTTGCATTTTTAATCGGCTTATCAGTAGGTACATCTAGAGTAGGTAATTTAAGAGACTTTTTAGGAATTTTCTTAAATGCGGATGTGAAACCTTTAATGGCTCCTGTAGCCATTGTTACAATTTTATACCCTTTAAATGCTAACCAAATAGCAGTTATACCTCTAATCACAAATGGTTGCAATAGGGCACCTGATAGTTTATTCAAGCCTCTGACTAACTGTAAAATTAATTTAGATATATCACCTGCAATATGTCCAATATCTTTTAACGAACCACTTTCTTTTGCAGCATCAAGCACTTTTTTTATGTTATCTTTTATCTCTTTGATTAAATTACTAAAAGTATCTAACGCTCCTGTTTCTTTAAATCCGTCAATAAAATCTTTTGCTACGTTATGCGCTTTTACTAATATTTCCCAAACACCTCTTACTGCAGATAGTATATTTTCAAAAACTTTATCAATATCAATACTATTTAAGAAATTACCTAATCTTTCAGCAAGTCCGTCTACGTCAATTTTTTCAAATGCATCCGCTATTTTAGTGATAACTTTAATGCCGAACACATTAAATTTTTCAAAAGCACCTTGTAATTTTACTGCTATTGTTTCTCTAAGACCATCTACTGCTTGATCTATTGTTTTAAATTCAGTAGCCATTTTTGAGAAAGCTTCCGAATTACCTACTTTTTTAATTGCGTTAAAGAAATCTTCAGTAGCTACTTCTCCATCTTGAACTCTTGCAACTAGGGTTTGCATATCCATTCCCATTTCTTGCGCAACAGCACTCATTGCTGCAGGTGCTTGTTCTAACATCAGCTTGAAATCTTGCCATGCTACTTTCGGTTTAGCTGCCATTTGAGTAGCTTGAACACTTAATGTTTTCATCGCTTGAGCTGGATTTTCTGCAGAAGCAGCTAATCCACCAAAACCTGTTACTAATTTGTCTACTTCACTTACACCTACTGCAGCTAATTGTGAGTAGGTAGAAGCCATATCAGATGCAGAATAGATAGTTTGAGTAGCATAATCTTGCATTGCTTTTTTAGCTACTCCTATCTCCTCTTCGCTTTTACCCAACATTCGCATATTACCTTCAAAAGTCTTCCAAGCTTTAGCGCTATTATTTACTTCCGAAGCTAAATCTTTAACGCTATTAGTTATGTTTCGAACTGTTCCAATTATAGCATTACTAACTAAATTAGCTCCTAAAACACTTTTAAAAGTACTGCCTACTTTTTCACCGGCACCTTTTAAGTTTTGTAGATTTTGTTTAAGACCATTAATACCTTGCTTCGCTTTATCCGCAGTCCAGTCCACTGAAATTTTTACTTTACCTTGAGCCATAATTTACCTCCTTTCTTTAATATTTAAGGTAGTTTATAAACCTCTTGTAATTTGCGCATAGCACTTTTGTATTCAGAACTATCTCCTTTTGACGGTTTCCAGCTCCTAATTTCTAGTACTTCTCTAAATTTAGTATTTTTAGGAAGTCCGTTTAATAATGCGTTAAATTTTTGCCAGTGTAACTTTCCTTGTTCTTCGATTAAATCAATATTATAGGCTTGAAAAAAAGACGAAAATATATAATCACTATCATATTTAATGTTATATATTTCGTCTTCTTCATCTTCATCACCTTTTTTACGATCTAATTTAGGAATAATATTACCCATTAAATCATATTCCACTACATAGTCCGCTGGCGTTTTTATTTTGATATGCTCGTCGAATATAGCTTCACTTATCTCTACGACATCTTCAACAGAATAATCTTTAAAACTTTCTCCTGTCAACATACCTAATGCTAGATACGGTTTTATATACGATTCAATATCTCCGTCTTGCCACATTTCTAAAAGCCTTAATACATTGTCAAAAGATAAGTTAAGAGGATATCTCTTATCTGAAATAATTAATTCATCTTTTAATTTTCTAGTTAAATCAATCATATTACTTATCTAAGTATTTCAAAAACTTATCCTCACTGTTTCGTTCAGCAAATTCATTGATTATACCTAAAATAGTCTGCAATAAGTAATTAGCCGTAGCTAACGTTGATTGCCCTGAAAATTCATAAACTTTATCAAATGTATCTAAATCAAATAACTCTGTCCAATATTTCTTAGAAAATTCATTTAAACTTATTAACGCTGACTCATCATCAGAATCTTGAATTTTAGATACCTCTGTTTCAAAAGTTTTTTGAATTCTTTGAAGTTTTTTTATGCTATCATCATTTGCGTTATATTCTAAAGTAAAACTTCCAAAATCTATAGGAATTATATTAGCGTATTTTTTAATTACTACCATGTTTATTCTCCTTTAAATATTTTTAAGCTACCGGTGATTCTTTAGGTAAAGTATTCCACTTAATTGTGCATTCAAAACCTTCGTACTCTCCTGCATCACCATCACCTGCTTTTATACCTGTTACTGTAGCTACACCAGTCCATTGTTTTTTACCGTCTGATGATACTACTTTAAACCAAACTTTTCTATCATCACCAGTTCTATATTTTTTACCAGCTATTAATTTTTGAGCATCATCTTCAGGATCGTACTGACCTTCAAAGGCATACCCTGCTGCAACACTTACGATTGTTGTTTCTGGAGTTCCATCTCCATCATAAAAAGCATCATCATTTGTATTCTCATCTGTCTCATCATTTACAGTTTTTATATATTTTGCTAATAACTTATAATCACTAGCTGTTGGCTCTGTGTTGTTATCCGTCCAATCTGCTACATAATGTTTTCTCAATGCGTTTTTTAATCTTGCCATTTGTTTACATCTCCTTTAATTTGTTTCTAATTTTGCAGTTACTACCAAAGTGTAAATAAAATAATCTTGTTCATCTTTACCATTTATAGAAGGCTTATCTACAGTTAGATCTAAAAATTTATAACTACCATTGATACTCGGTAAATCTATATCAAATTCAGATAGTGCAGTATTGATTTGCCATATTATATTGCTAGCTTTTTGATTATATTTACTTTTTACAGCTATTTCAAAAGGCAAACTTACTTCTTTAGTACCATCCATATATATTAGGTCTACTTTCCCCCCTGGGATAGCATTTACAACTAAATCATTATCTGGAGTAAAGTAATCCATTCTTGCAGTTATTGGTAAATCTAGGCTATTAATATACTTTAATAACACTATTTGGAAATCATTATTAATCATAATCCTAATCCTTTCTTAGCTACTTCTGCCCACTGTTCAGAGTATCTACTTTGTGCTTTTTCATCCCAACGCTTACCAGTACCGCTTGTTGTATATTTTCTAAACCTAACAATTCCATTAGTACCGTAAAAATGAGCTCTAGCATATACCGTAGTATATACAACTCCTATATCTCCACTGCTTTGTACATGACCGCTAGCTCTCAAAGTCCCGTGTCTCATAGGCACAAATTTATCCATATCGATAAGCATTTGATTAGCCACTGCGATTTTAGCTTTTTTTTCGTTTTCAGCAGTAAGTAATTTTTCAATTTCACTTATGTCTATTTGAACTGATACACTCATTAGATTACCTCCAATTCAATTGAGAATAGTTGCCCATTAAGTTTATTCACGGAATATCCTTGCACTTTGTATTCTCCATATTCATCAGTTACCTTAGCACCTATCCAGGAATCATCTATGACAATTTCTGTGATTTTAGGATATATGAATATCGTACCAACTTTATTCTTTAAAGTATTCTTGCCTAAATTTTGATTGTTTCTTATTTGAGTAGTTCTGTCAAACCTTACATTATTCAAAGTAATAGGAGCGGAATGTTTTCTATCACCCCACTCATCTTTACTTTCTACTAATTCTACTTTTACAGAATCAGTTAATAATCTTTTATCTATCATACGCTACCCCCGAGTAACTGAAACCTATTGAATTCAATAAATTTATAGTATCTACACACAGATTATATTTTGTACCACTAGTATTACTATTTTGGTGATTATTATAATCTATTTTAGTTCTTCCTATTGATAAACTCGACATACTAACTTTATCATCAGATGTTAGAACTCCACTTCTATTTAGGTAGTCCACTTGGTACGCAACTGCTAATTTAAATATATCTTTTTTAAATTTTATTTCACTTTTAAAATCTCTATATTTATAATAATTTTTAGTGTATAGATTAACGTTGAGTTCCGCTATTTTACAAAGCTTATCAAACTCTTCATCATCTATTTCATCAAACATCTCTAAATTTTCGAAATCACTTGATGTTAAATACATAATATCCCTCCTTGTCAAAAGGCAAGGATATTACTCACTCGCCTTAGTTTTTCGAGTAGTTTTTTTCTCAACTACTAATTCTACTGTAGTTTGATTTGTATAACTCATATTTCTATTGATTTCTTCTGCTCTATCTTCGGAAATATCAATGATATCTCCAACACTACAAGCATTCCCTGTATATTTGTCAGTAAATTCCTGTAATACTTTATACTTCATTTTAACCTCCCTAAGCTATGTTCCCTGTAACTTTAACAATAGCTTTTTTATTGTCTTCTAAAACATATGTACCACCTTTAGCTGCCGCTTGGAATATCACTCCGTCAAAGTCAATTGCTTCGATTGTACGCGCAGTTTGAATACCAACAAAAGGTATTACTATGTTGTCTGGCGAAAATATAGCAACTACACCATTATCGAAATACTGGTCTGGAGTTACTTCTAATTTAACATTTTTATATTTAGCTAGTCCGTTATTATCAATTGACACGCTAGATCCTTTTGCGCTAGTATTAGCTGCCATATCTATAATAGCATTATAAACATCTGCTTTGACATAAGCTGTAATAGAAGCGTTTATCTCTGTATTTGTAACATAAGTATTTATTTTATTAAATAGAGTTCTTATACTCGCTTCTGTTAAATCCGCCAATGCTTCTGTTTTACCTGCATTAGTAGATAAGAATTTCCCAATTTCTCTATTCATCCTACGTGTTTGAGCCTCTGATTGTAACTTCATACGGTCAGCAATTGCTGCATTTAAATTATTATTAACAGTATATCTGTCAATACCTTCATGAATTGCCAATGTGTAGTCGTAATCAACATGTGTATCTTGATAGATTACTTCTGTTAAGTTTCCAAAACGGCTTGAATTTGAAGTTCCTGTACCAAATGCAGTATTAGCATTAGTGTTATATTCTCCTATAACTACTGGAGTTGCGTTAGTTTTAACAAAAAAGGCTTTTGCATTATTTTCCACTCCATCTAGTACCTGAATAGGAGCTAGAACTCCTGAGAATGCTTTTTTAACATCAAATACCGTTGAAAGCATTTGTCTATACTGTGATTGATATTGTCTTACTGGTAAATTTTGATTTGTCATTATTATTTTTCTCCTTACTTGTAATTATTTATAATGTCTTGGAATGGATCATTATCATTAGATCCCGTTCCTTCTGGATTACCCCCAACTGTAATAATTGGTTGAGTATTTTGCTCATTTTCAAATAAAAATGGCTTTTCTTCTTTTAATTGATTGATAGTATCTTCCAATTTAGGATTTCCTTTATCATCTAGTTCAATACTATCTATATCAATCAATTTCATTAGAACATCACTGTCATGTGCTTTGGTATCTTTCAACGCTAACGCTATAGCATTACATTTTTGAAGAGTTGCCAACTTATTATCACTATCAGTCTTGTAGTTGGCGAACTCTTCTTGTAAATCAGCTAATGCTTTTTTAGCATCTTCACTATCTTTATTAGCACTTAACAATTCTGCTACTTTAGTTTCTTGAGCTTCTAGTCGCTCTTTTAGAGTTGTATTTTCGGCTTCTAATTCTTGCTTGGTTTGTGTTTTAGCATTTTCAATCCCTGCACCGTACGCTTGCATAATGTTATCTAAAACACCTTTATTCTCTATACCTGCCTCAATTAACATCTCTCGTTTTAAACTCATATTGTTTCTCCTTGTTTTACGTCCGGTAGACATCATTTAACAGTTTTACGCCTTGTTTTAGGGCATAATAAAAAGACCTTTTAACGTCATGTCTAGGACAAAAGAAATATAAAAAGCCAATCAAAACTAACTGATTGACTTTATCTTTTATTTAATTTAAAACTTAAATATTCTTAACTTTCATAACCTATTTTTTCTTTTATTGATTCAAACTCTAAAATGATTTCATTAGGAGCATCATCTTTAAAAATAACAACAGGTTTATTTCCAACTATGACCTCTTTCACATAAGGCATAATATTATTACAAAATATTAGAATTTCATTAGATGGGCGTGCCATTACTTCCATTTTAATACTCCTTTCACTTTATTTAATAATTCCTTGTCCTCTAGTTTATTATCCAGAACAGCAACATCTGCTACTAATTCATTTATATTCCCTTTATGATAAGCAATTAAAGCATTATTGCTAATTCTATGTAAATATAATGGATCTTGTGATACCTGCATATTTACGTAAGAAACAAGTCGTTCATCTAAAACTTTTTTAGCTTTTTCAATGCTATTATATCTTTTTTTCTTAGATTTGTAAAGCCGTTTGGCAGAGTCCCAATGTTTCTTATGTGCCAGTTCGTGAGTTAACACGTCTTTGAAGTTTTCGGCTGCAAAAAATCTGTCTGATAATAAATCTTCAACTACCTCATAGGAATTAAGAGCATTGCTAACATAAAGTACATCTTGCTTATAGTTATATCCAGCAAAACCTTTTAATTTATTTTCGTCAACTACTACTATTCTAGGGACATTATTAAAATAATCCAAATCAGCTTTTAATAACTCCAAAGTACCTCGGTATTTCTTATTTCTACCTTGTACCCAAATATCATATGATGTGCCTTGAACTTTTTTAGCGCTAAATCTAACCCTTTCTCCTTCGGCATTTTTAGTTGAAAATTCTTTTGATTTTGCCATTAAATCTAGATTGTAATTTTTCATATATTTATTATATATCTTATTATTATCTTTTACAAATCTTTTATTATTAAAATGATTTCTTTCTCTTGCATAATCTCTGTATAAGAAAGGATTATCTTCTATAAGCTTTTTTAGTCCACCTTTTAAATTTTTTAACCTAAGAGTATGTTTTTGTATAAGCTCTTTATCTTCTAGAGCTTTTGCTAAATATATCTTCTCTTTCGACTTTCTTATTTCTCTTTCAAAAGCCCTTTGCCTCGCTTGTGCTTTAGCATTGTTTAATAGGTCTTCATCAGTTAGTTTAGCTAAATGCTCAGGTAAATCAGGTTTCTTATTTACACCTACTACAAAAGGAGTTAAGTAGTGTCCACAGTTAATACCAAGACACCCGGCAGGAGTTCCGTATCCATAATCTGATAGACTATAAACAGTTTCTCCGTTTATTTTTCTTGTTATCCCTTTGGTAACTATCCTGTGTTGAATAGGCAAGCACATTTCCCTAGCTGCTGCTTTAAATGAGTAATAAAAAGTGTCTATACCTAAATCTTCTGCAGATTGCTCTCTAATCTCTCTAAACACTCGTCTAGTTGTAGTATTAATTACGGTTCTTATATAGCTGTCAGCACGCCAATTACGACCTGCTTTATCTCTAAAGCCAATAAATCCATTTTCAAAACTTTGCATTATAGCTTCTGATATAGCTTTATCTTGTGATTTTGTACCAGCTATAACATTTGCGGATATCTGCTCAACAATGCGTTTATACAAAGATTGCACACTATTAGGTAAAGTAGTATTTAAAAGATTATTAATATCAAACATAGTTTGGTCTACTAAAGCATTTAATGATTGTTGGACTTTATAATTGATTTCTTGTTCTATCCCTAAATCATTTTGTAATTGCTCATGAAGATCTTTATACATTTTAAATCCTTCGTTAGCAATAACATCTCTAAATATATCTTCTGCAATACCAGAACGTTTAGCAATTAATTTCACGTTATCTTCTGTAAGCAAATGCATATCGTTTAATTTTTCTAATTGCCAAATATACGGATTATCAATCAGGTCTTGATTGCCTCGAGCTTTTAATCTTTTTATCATATTCTCAAATAGTTCTACCACTAACTGATCGTATATATTAACAACTTCTTTTGCTTTTAAAAAGTATTTACCGTCATTATTTTTCAATATTAATCATCTCCGTATATATCTTGGTCAGTGTTATCTAAAATAGGTTGTTGTTCTTCTTTTATTTTATTTAACATTTCAAAAGCTTCTGATTCTGTAATGCCTAGAATTTTTTCAATAGCATAATGCTTACTAACAATTCCGCTAGCTAACGCTTTAGTCCAATATTCCAGTTCAACATTTCTGTCAGTAAACACCCCGTCATCAAGATTTACGCTTATTTCGTCTAATTCAGGAATATTACCATAATATATATTGACTGCTTTACCTAATTCACAAATACTAACTACTAATTCTTTTATACTATGTTCTACAAGTGATGCTAAACTGTTACGCATTTGATATGTATCACTATTCTCGCTAACTATCTCTGTTGCGGTTTTCATTGATTTACCATCAAAGCTAAACATCCCACTAGATACACCTATTTGCATTTCAAATAAACTTAAGCCTTTATTTATAGACTTGACATAATCATCAGCCCTTATAGGAGTAGTTAAATCCGTAATTTTTTGTGAGTCCATATCTCCAGTAGTTATCTGGACAAATACATTCTGGTCAGTTTCAAATCTAGGTTTTAAAACTACCTCGCCATTTAATTTATGAACATTCAAAGCTGTTAGATTTTCTGGAACGGCCACCCTGCGTTGCCCCATTCTAATTTCCCACATAAATTCATCAAAAGTTCTATTTATAAAATCTATTGTGGTTTTTGCATTGTCATAAATACTCAAACCCAACGGACTATTAATATCTTTATTATTCATACCTGCAGGTTTTAAATACGTAAATAGCGGTCGACTTAACCCTCTTATAACTACATTCTCTTCTAAATCGTCATACAAATCAGTTAATAGCGTTCTAGTTCCAATTGTTTCTGAATTGCTAGAAACATATAACTCGTTTGTAATTATATAATTATCTCCTTGCCATTCATGAAATTCAATTAGCGTGTAGTATTTATTATTTCTACCTTCACTCTTAACAGTCTTAGTAACTATTGCCGCATTAGATACATCTTGAGTATTGCTTTGCAAAGGGAAAAATACTGGTGCTTGGATAAATGCAATCTTAATCTCTTTACCATTAAAGTAAGGTCGCATAGCTATTCCACCCAGCGCTAAACAACTTTCTAAATATCTTTCAAAATTCTTATTAAAATTATCATTTAACAATATGTTATTAATAAATTCGTTAGTAACAGTATCATCTACCACTATTTCCGCTTGTTCGTTATAAATTAAACTTGCAATCTTTTTACACGCCGTTTTTGCGATAGGTAGATGATTAAATTTTCTGCTTCTAGTATCACCCATTGAATTTAAGAATTGTATATCTTTAAACGTACTGTTAAAGTATTTTAAATTATCTAAAATTCTATTGTACTCATCTTTTGTAACAGGTATTTTAGGGTGATCTAAAATGTTAGTTAAATTATCGCTTGTCATAGCGTATCTACTCCTTTTAAAAAAATTCTTAATTATCTCTATTACTCTCATCTTTACACCTTTAATCCTAATAGACTAGCGTTATCTAGCACAAAATATTTAAAAGCATCAACAGTATGATCGTCCTCTTTTACAACTTTAGGCTCGGATGTATTCAAAGACTTCTCGTCATATCTGTACGTTTTATGTTCTTCAATAAATATTTTATTGTTGTCTATATCTAAATAATAAAAAACACCTTTAGCTAGTAAAGATGTAACCATATCTATCATAGTTTGATTTTTTCTTTTTGCAACAGGATGCCACCTTACACCATAATCATAAAAATATTGATTACGCAATGCACCCTCTGCACTATCAATGGTCTTTTTTAAGGTTGGCTTTTGATATTTTTTAGTATTACTTAATACAAAATTACGTATATCCGTAGATAACTCGCTAGGTGCTTTCTTTCTAGCTTTATTACTAGGGTCATAATACAGGGTATCTAACAATATTGCTTTCTTTCTAGCTGTTATTGCTATACACAGACAAGCTGTAGCACTTTGTTGGTGCCCTGTATCAAGCGCATAACATAAACCTAGTATCTTATCATCTTCAGGCAACTCGGTAATTTTCTTGAAAGTATTAATATTATAAACATTGTTACCAAAACCTACCGGCTCTCCTAAATAAATATAACGGTAATAGTCAAAATCCGTTGTCTTAATGCGCTCAATATCCGCTAGCATCTGTTCGGTTACAAATCCTAATTCATCATCTAAATAACTTGACTCATGAACTAAGTAATTATCATCATCTTTTACAAGTTCCACCCACTCATTTATCCAATTATAAGGGTTTCTAGGAGGGTTATAACTCCAATAAAATTTTACAAAATCTACTAAGTTATGCTTCTGTCTCATAAAAGTAATATTCGTTTGGTCAAATTCTTCGTAGCTATCAAATTCTGCAGCTTCCTCATACCAAACAGCTATTATGTTATTTATATCATTAGATTTTAATTTTTGGAAATCGTCTTGACCGTAAAAATATATAGAGGATCCCGTTACTAAGTCGGTTATTTTGAACGGACTTACTGTTGACTTAAATCTATTTGATAAACCTATCGTATTAATAGCCCATTGCATTTTATTATAAACACTATCTCGAATAGTATTAGCAACCTTTCTAATTACTACAATATTCGCTTTCTCTGTTTTATTCAAAAAAGGTACTAAATCATAAATAAGTTTTAATGCAATAACTGAACTTTTAAATGAGTTACGTCCGCCTTTTAATACATTATATGGTCTATCAGTCAACCAAACACTTTTAAAATTAGGGTTGATATTTTTCTGAACATCAAATATTTTAACCATCTATCCACCTATCAACAATCTGTATATCATTATTTGAACTAGATGCTGGATTACCTGAACTTAATATCTTATCAAGTAAAGCGGCTGCTTTTATCCGATCTTTAGCACTTACATCAATATCAATAATAGATTGATACCCTTCACCCTCTCCCCTAAGAATTTGTTCTGTTTGTTCTCCTCTCATTACAGATGTTAAATACTGCAGTACTTCGTCTTGAGTTGCAGTTTTTTCGGATTCTAACTTTTTGAGTCGTTCTGCTATATAGTTTTTTATATCAAGTTTTTTCAAGTTTTGCTCGCCTATTCTGCCAGCTGTTTTCTTACTATATCCAGCCTTTATCGCAGCAGCCGTAGCATTCCCACAGATGATGTACTCATCTGCAAAACGTTGTTGCTTTAACGTCAATTTATTCAATTTTCCACCACCTACTTTCTCTATTTTTGCATTAAAAAAGACAACCTCTCGGTTGCCTCAAAACTAAATTATTTAATAAAAAGGATACTTTTATGAAAAATGTAGCAATGTGTTTAATTTCTACATGATACCATTATATCATAGACCCCTATGTAATTGTATGTATCGTTATGTAAAAACGTGTAAAGTTATGTAAAAATCTGTAAATAAATGCTAAATACGTATCATATCAATACCTCTTGCATGTATCTTATTCAAACTATCTCTTCCACGGCCGAATAAGTGCTCTATTTCTCTCCAATCTTTACAGTTCAAATAGTAATACTGTAAAAGTAGTTTACATTCATAATCTACTACTGTATCAATAAGCTCTTTTACTTCTTTTTTAGCTGATATTAACTTATTATTATCTTCTTGAATTTTATTTTCTAACAAAACAATATCTTCAACTACTTCAAAATCCCTACCTTTTACTCTATTTAAAGATTTTGATTCTTTACTAAAATAATTAGTCCCTCGAACACTTTCAGATATAAGCCTTAATTTCTTCAACTCTTCATTATTTGACTCAATTAAACCATTAATGTATCTAGCTTTTTTCAACTTTTGTCTTTTTCTATTTCTATCTTTTTGCAAATTATAACCCATTATTTGTCCTCCTTTGCGTGTTCTGCATAAACTTTTTTCATAAGCTCTTCTCCACCTAATAAATGCAATTTTTCAATGTGTTTAGTGTTGATGTCATCCCTAAAGCGTAACAATCTAATTTCCATTTTTAATCTCTCATTTTCGTTTTTTAATTCATCCACAGTAGTTTGTAAATTTATACCTATAATAAAAAGGACTACTAGTAATGTACTTAATAATACGATCATAAATAAAGCAACATCATCTCGTTTCACTTATTCCACTCCTCTCCTAATTTTTATATTAAAAATCTCACAATAGGCTCGCCTGTATAACCTTTTTCAAAAACATACCAGGCAAAACACATTGCACTTGACCAAGGTTTTCCTTGCTCATTTACTCGCTCGCCATTTCTCATAGGACTTACTCTTTTACTATGAACATATACATATCTTAAAGGTGTTTCACTAAATAATTTAGCTCTATTCTCTGTTTCTAAAAATTGAATTTTAGCAAACATTACAACTTCTTTTGTCGCAATTTCCAAAGCTTTCTTAATAAAATCTACAGCTATTTTGAAAGGCGGATTAGTAATTACAGTTTCCACTTTGTCAAATCTATCTTTCAAAAAATCTACTCCTCCAATCCCATATCCTCTATCGACTAAATCTGTTGATATAATATTTGCGTTTGGGAAATGTTCTTTTAATACTTCTGAGATATGACCTTGTCCACAAGCAGGTTCTAATATTGAATTAGTCCCTTTCAATTTATGGTTTTTTAAAAACAATCTAGTTGCATTTTCTGGTGTCGCATAAAAGTCATATTCAACTCTTTCTCTGATACCTTTACCGCCAGTTATTACCGCATGATTCTTCAATCCTCCATCCTCCTCAAATCATTCTTAATCTTATTAAGCATTCTTAGATGCTCTTGCTTAAATTTGTAATTAGGATAAGTTCTGTTTCTTATGTTATCCTTTAACTCATCTAATATTGAATTAGTGTATATATTCTGATGCTTAACATTATCAGTAGGTCTTGCTTGTCCTAAGTACATTTTTAATCCCTACCCAATAATCTTGCAATATACTCAGGATATGGATCTATTTCTGATAATTGCTCTATAATTTCAACAAGTTCATTTTCAACATATTCTTCATCTCTCCATACTTTTCCTTTGTTAAGCTTAGGAGAATCTTTATCAAAGGCTGGTACATAATCACAAGAATGTGCACAATCAAATCCAATTACACGATATTCTGTATCTCCAAGTTTTCCAAATTCATCGTATGTGATACCGCCGTGGCATTCAATATCTTCTGAATACTGTTCTAATTCATTATATGCTCTATTTTCTTTTGGGATAAATACATATCCGCACAAACAATCAAAATCATTTTTCCTAATCTTACAAATGTATCCATTAATCGTTTTATAAGTATCTTCAAATTTTTCCCAAGGTTTCATTTCTTGTTCTCCTCTCTTAATTTCTCTAAAACATAAGATAATACAATAGCCATCATCTTTCCATTTTTAAAAAATGTATAATCCTCTAGTATTTCAATAGCTTCTTTTAATAGATTTTCTAATCTTCTAATTTTTGATATTTTACTAAATTCTTTAGTCATTCTACCTCCCTTATCTTAATTCTAATCCCCACTACTTCACTATGATATTTTTCAAGTATCATCCTAAACACCTGTTTATCGTCCTTCCAAAAACCACTTTTAGTAAGACAGTCATTAAACAATTTTTGAATATTGTCTAAATCTGGAGTATCGACCATAGGTGTTCCGTGTTTTTTATTTTTAGTTTCTGAAAAACACCAAGTAGTTATTAGCTCGATATTACCTGTTAATGGGGTTTTAGGCTTAAAATTATGAAGTCTGCTCATAAACAATTCTCTAGCTCCACTCAACCTTTCATCTTCGTAAAAAATAGTTTTGCCATTTTTACTTTTACCCCCAACTCTTTTTTGTTGATGAGTCACAGTAGGTATTTCTTTTAGTGGAATGAAAAATTCTAATACCATAAATATTCTCCTTTTCCTAAATCGAAATAATTATTATTTATATTTTTTGAGAAACAGTGCTTTTAGAAAAAGTAGAGATAAAGGATAAAGGGGCAAGCTCATAAGCCCCTTTTCCTTTTCTCTTTTTCTTGAGAAAGAAAACCCTATATACATATACGTAGTATATGTAGTGCTTTTCTTTTCGGAAAAAGTAAGGAAAAGTATAACTTTTTCGGAAAAGAAAAAGTAAGGAAAAACAACTTTTCTTTCGGAAAAAGTAAGGAAAATTTATAACTTTTTCTTTCGGAAAACTAGAAAAACTTCTTATCTTTTCTTTTTTTCCCTAATTTTCTAACTTAACAACTATACCTTTTTCGTGGGTAAATTTATCGTGTTCATTGATATAATTCTCTACAGTTTTAGTACTTTTAACACCTAAATATTTTCTTATATCTTCTGTTTTAACTACCCCATCTATCAATAACGCACTATAAGCAGTTTCTAATTTTTCGTTGCGTTCTTTGATTAATTCTTCTTTTGTTTTTTTAGAGTTTTGAGCTTTTTTCCAATTTGGTTTATCGTCTACAAGTTTAATATCTGCTAGTATTCCAGTATTATCAACACTATGTATAGGGTAATTAAACCAACAATTTATAGGTTTGAACTTAGGAAATTCACGCAGAATACTTTCAACGCGCCAAGCAGTCCTATTTGTCAACATATTTTCTACTTCTTTTATTCTATCTATCAGTATACTTTTGGCATCTTCTTGATTTTTAAAAGCGATAGAACAATGGTTTTTCATTTTGCTTTCACTGTAAGTATCATCAATAGTTACTTTACTTGTATAATACTTATTGTTAAATCTCTCTAAAGTTGCACAGTAAACTTTTGCTAACTCTTCATTTCTTTGTTGCTCCATAAGTTCATCTGTTATCTCTAGCTCAATTAAATCTAGTAATGCGTCTGGATCGCGTGCAAATACTCCACTACCACTAGCCCTATCCATTGACTTTTTACCATTTTGAGTACCTTTAGAATGGTGATGACAATAAATAACACTACATCCAAGTTCAGTAGCTACTTTATCAAATTGATTAGTAAAGTGAGCCATTTGGTCAGCACTATTCTCATCTCCAGTTAATACCTTATATATAGGGTCAATAATAATTGCTGCAAATTTCTCTTTAACTGCTCGCCTAATCAATTTTGGAGCTAACTTATCCATTGGAACTGTCCTACCTCTTAGCGGCCACATTTGAATATTATTCCAATTACTATTACCAAATCCCATTGATTTGTATATTTCACTAAATCTATTAATACAAGAATTATGATCTAATTCTAAATTGACATACAATACCTTACCTTGAACAACGTCAAATCCTAGCCATTTACTACCTTCTGCAATAGCTACACATAACTCCATTAATGCAAAAGATTTCCCTGCCTTACTAGGACCAGCAATAAGCATTTTATGTCCTTGTCTTAACACTCCTTTTATAAGTTCTGGCGCTAAATCAGGTATATTATCTTTATAAGTTGCTAAACTTTCAAAATCTGGTAAATTATCATTTAGTTCTTCAATATATTCTTGCCACTCTTCAAATGACTCCTTACCTATATTAGTATCAATAATGAATTGTTTTTTACCGTTTCTAACAACACCAGGCATTCTACTAAACCTAGATGGATTTTTATTTTGTCTATCAACTTTTAAATCATTTTTGTCGCAAACATTATATAAATATTCCACTCTTTTTTTGTACTCTTGATAACTTGTAGCATTGATTTTAACGATCGCGTGAATACTTTTACCTCCGCTGTATACTAAACAAGCAATAGGTAATTCTAACTCACGCATAATGGCATTTTGTTTTTCGATAGAAATTCCATCACTTTCAACTAATGCATATCTATAATCAGTAATATTTGTATCATTTACATCTTTACCATCGAGTGGATTAAATCTAATATACGCACCTGCATTTGGGTTATAATCTCCTAATACCGCACCTATATCATTTTTATATTTATTTAATTCATCAATTAACTTACCCGCTGTCCTACTGAATTGACCTTTGTTCTTAGGTCTATAAATAGTCCCTTTTGATTTATCTTCAAACTCGAAAAACTCCATCAAATATCCAACATATTCATTTGGTTGGAACAGCGTTTCTAAATATCTAACAATTTCACTTGTTGGATTCCACGATTTAGGTTCGGTAATTTCTTTACCTTGTATCCAAGTTTTATCGACAAATTTATAATTTGCATCATAAGTAATAGTACTATCCCAATCAAGTTCAACATCTTCTAAATTAGAAACAGGTTGATATCCATGTTCACAAGCTAAATGGTAAATAGTTCCTCCAGTTACTTTAGATAAATTACTCTTATTAAAACCAATCCACTTGCGTTCACATTCTCCAGGAACATATCTACTACTATCAGATTGCGACCATAAGTCCCAATCAGACACTGTATAGCCTTCTTCTTTAAGTGCCATACCAACATTTACCCATTCTTGATAATCTAAAAGTGAAGGATTAATATATTTAAGAAGATTAATTAAATCTTGTTTATTCTCCATTTTTTATTATCTCCGTTCCTAGAATTTTTTTATCTTCTTCATACACACCTATTGACATTTCTACAATATTGATGTATCCTGTGTATGTAGATTTGTTTAATTGACAAACGTACTTACCAACAAATTCAAGTGCGTTTTTCTTTGTCTTAAATACAGCAAGTGTATTAAGAGGGGATAAGTTAGGGTTATTGTCACAAACAACCCATACTTTATCTCCTTTTTTTAATTTTTCATTCATCTAAAATCACTCCTTTTAATTATTCTGGTATATATTCACTTGGATTAACACCTCTTGGAACTCTCCAACCATTTGCTGCAATTCTACTAATCATATTGCTTGCACTATCAAAAGTCCAAAGACCTACTTTTTTAAATCCATATCTTTCTAGTAATCTTATTTGTTTAGGTCGGCAAAGACCTTCGTTTTGTCTCTTATTAAGTCTATCCAATAATAAAGCAGCTTTCCCTGCATTACTTACTTCTTCGGCAAATATTCCAAATTTCTCTAATGTATCTATCTGTTTTTTACTTGCGGGTTGCATTTCCCATCCAAATGATGGCACATATCCTGTTAAATCTTCGGCATCAATACTCATTTCGAATTGAAGTGGGTCTACTAATGCACGTTTTTTCTTGCGCATTTTTTCAAGTTCTTTTTTCAAACTTTCTTCTCTATCTTTAATCACTTCTTTTTCTGATACTTCTAATTCGTCAAGAATATCAAATGCCATATCAGTTACTTCTTCTAATCTTTCCGTCATTTTTTTAGTAACTTCTGGAGAATCAGAAACCAGATAAGCAGGTCTGCATAATTCATGTTTTTCGACGTGCCATAGAAAATCTAGCAATAATAAATCTTGTTTATTATGTGCTAATCTTGTGCCACGCCCTACCATTTGTGTATATAGTCCTCTACTTTTAGTAGGTCTAAGCACGATTACACAATCAACACTAGGGCAATCCCAACCCTCTGTTAGCAACATAGAATTACACAATACATTGTATTTTCCATTATCAAAATCTTTTAAAATTTCTGATCTATCTTCACTTTCGCCGTTTACTTCTGCAGCTTTAAATCCTTTTTTTATCAAAATATCTCTAAACTTCTTGCTGGTAGAAACTAACGGCAAGAATACTACTGTTTTTCTATTTAAACAATGCTTTTTCATTTCATCAGCTATTTGTTCTAAATATGGGTCTAACGCACTAGATACTTCACTTGCTTTAAAATCCCCTGCACTCATTGATACATTACTCAAATCAAGTGTTAATGGTATAGTTAGTGCTTTTATCGGACTTAAATACCCTTCTTTTATCGCCTTGATAATAGTATATTGGTATGCTAATGTTTCAAAAACAGTACCTAAGTTTTTCTTATCTGCTCTATCTGCAGTAGCGGTAACTCCTAGCACTTTACTTTCATCAAAATAATCTAATATTTGAGTATATCCATTAGATACTGCGTGATGTGCTTCATCTATAACAATAACGTCATAATAGTTTTTATCGTATTGTTTAAGACGTTTTTCTCTCTGCAAAGTCTGCACACTACCAACCGTTACCCTAAACCAACTATCTTTTGCGGTACTTTCTGCTTTTTCTAATGCACTACCTATACCAGTTGCTTTCAACAACTTATCTGACGCTTGTTCAAGCAATTCTGCTCTATGTGCTAATACTAAAACTCGTTTACCTTGTTTTACTAGTTCTTCAATTATTTTTGAGAAAACAATAGTCTTACCGCACCCAGTGGGTAGGACTAAGAGAGTTTTACGAACTCCCTTGTCCCATTCACTAAATACATCTAACATTGCTTCTGTTTGATAGGGTCTAAGTTTCATAATTAATTACCTTTGAACTCACCAAAGTTAAAACCGCCACTAAATCCTGATTTTTCTTCTGGGAAACTACCTTGCACAACTTTTTCAGTATTATCATTGTTATTATTTGTTACATCTTCTTTATAAATATAAGCGTCTATTCTGTTAGTTTCTCCAATATTTCCATCTTTTTTGTCATATTCTTCAATTTTTATCTTACAACGACCTGTCTTTCCATAAATAGCTTGCCAATCCATTTTTAATGATTCATTTTTCTTTTTAAGACCTAACGCTCCAAAGAAACTAGATAACTTCCATTCGGCACTTTTAACTAATGTTAAATTATCGAAAACAGTTGTTGATACATTTCCATCAGTAACTTTTAATGTAAGTTTTGCCATTTTATTACCATTTTTAGAAAGTTTCCTTTCAAACTTCTCGACTGTAAAATCGTACTCTCCTGGATCTAATAAAGTAAAACTACTACCATCTTCTAAAATTTCGCTATCCCAATCTAATTCTATTTCATTAATATTTGTCATTTTTTTATTCTCCTATCTATAATTTATAAATTTTTAATTTCTTGAAGTGCTACACTCCAATTTGCTTCCATATATTTTAAATACTCATCTGGATAATTCTCAATCGGCATCTCCACTGGTGCAATATTTTTGCTTGCGGTAAGTTTTTGAATATCCAAAATAGTAACATTATCTTTTTGCATTAAGTCCCACAAACCTTGTGGCATATTGCTAGGTTTTTCTTCTTCTGTAAAAGGGTTGACCATATTTTCTACATCTTCTACAATAATATCTTCAAAAACTTCTTCTACCTTTTGTTTCGTTTTTTGTTTTAGTTCGTTATCAGAATTACTATTATTGAATATATGTGCTATTTCGTTATAATCTAATTTAATTACATCAGGCAATCCGTGACGATTTTTTGCGTCCCAAGATGGATGGTGTGTTGTATATAACATTCTTTCTCCACCTTGTGCTTTCTTCTTATTTTCACTAGATACTATTATTGTTTTATAATTAGCGAACAAAACCATATCCGCCCATTCCTTAATTAATGGAGAGGTTTGTTTTCCAAGCTTTAATTCCCATCTATCGTAAGCGCCCATTTCATCAGGTTGTTCAAATCGTTTAATTTGTGAATGTGCTGTTAGTACAACGTTTATACCTACTTCTATTATGTCTTGTAGTAAATTCAAAACTTTTCCCATTTCCTCTTTTAGATAGGTATATCCTTTTCCATATCCAAATTCTTCTATACCTGTTTTTTTATATTTTGCACAAATATTTTCAATGACTAAAGCTTCTGCCCAGTCAATAGTATCTATAATCAACGTCTTACAACATGTTGGATTAGATTTAACCCATATTAATTGTTGTTTTAACATTTCATAGCTAGTAGGTTTTTCTAATCTTGATACATCCATGTTGTCAGTAGACCCTTCTGTGTCTATAAACAAAGGATCTGGAAAATTTGCAGCAAAAGTAGATTTACCTATACCTTCTACTCCATACAATACTACTCTTTGAGCTCTTGCTCTTTTACCTTTTATAATTTGCATAATTAAAATCCTCCTTCCCAATTAAAATTATTTTCTTGATCTTTAGACGGCGAAAATTTTCCCTCTGCTATTTCTTCACTTGGATTTTTAAATTCTTTAACATATCCATCTTCAATAATAATTGAGCATTCATCGCCAGTTGATACTCTCGTTGCGATTGCTTGTAAATCTTCTTTAATTAGCCACTCGTTAAATTCTTTTAATGTATCATTATCCATTTGTTCTAGTTTATCGATAAGCACAAATTGACAATCTGGTTTTAGTTTTCTAACAATCGCAGTAGACACTTTTAATTGTTCACTACCGCTCATATTATCCCAACGTTGCCCGTTGTATATTAAATTACCATCTTCAACAGACAATCCAGGTAAAGGTAAATCTGCATTAGTAAGTAAGTCTACTTTCGCTTTTCTAACATCTTCTATTTTTTCAGTAAGTTCATCATAATCTTGTTTATATTTATCCGCATCTTCTTCCGCTTTTTCTCTATCTTTATTCGCTCGAACTTTCCTATTTATTTCTTCTGTATTTTTTAAGTTAAGTTCAAGTTCTTCTGTGCTTTCATCAACTAAATCTTTGATATCAGTATTTGCAATATCTAAATCATCTAATACCCTATCATATTCAAGTTGCGTTTTTTCTAGTTCTTCTTTTAAACTATTAATTTTATTAGATAAAAATATACTTTCCTTTGTTAATTGTGCTACTTTGTCTCTTTTACGTTGATTTTCTCCGTTTCTAGCAAGTATTTCTTGTTGTGCTTTAATTAGATCACTTGCGTTAATATACTCTTGTGGTACATCATCATAAAAAGGTTGTTCTGCGGCAAATTTCTTCTTTTGGTCTGCGATACGTCCGATTGCTTGACGTTCATTGTATAATTCTTTTTCTTCAATTTCTAATCTAGCTAACTCTTCTCCTACGCCTATAATTTGTAGTAATATTTTAGCTTTTTCATTATCTTTACTTTCAATAAATTTAGGTAAATTAATGGCTAATTCTTCAATAAAACTATCCAATAATGCTTGACCTTGTTTATTGCCATTTAAATCAGTAACTTTAAGTGTACTATTAGTGCCTTTTCTTTCCACTTTCAATCCATTAGATAAAGTAATATTAATAGTAGGTGGAATTACACTACCATCTCTTTTAGCTTTAGATGGTTTCATTTTGTTTCCGCCTAATGCCCAAGCGATACTGTCTAGTATACTTGTCTTACCTTGCCCATTCCTACCACCAACAATAGTTAATCCTTTATCATTAGGATTTATTTCTACAGCTTTTATCCTTTTGACGTTCTCTGCTTGAAAACTTACTATTTTTACCATAATTTTCTCCTTTTATTTTTTAACTCTTTCAATTTAGTAAATGGAGCTACACTATTACATTTATTTTTCCTAAATATTATTTCTTTAGTGTTGTTGCATTTTCCCATTAACTACTTACCTCCGGTTTTATTGATTCAGCTAATATTCTAATTTCGTATATAATAAATGCTACACATTCATCTATGAATTTTATATGTTTTATTATTTTTCCTTGACTTTCTAATTCTCCAATATGCTCATTAATCACATCATCTAAATTATTTATTGATTGTACTTTTCTTACTCGAGTTAGTGGTTCCATTTATTTCCTCCTTGTGATATAATTTAATTAATCTTTTATTTTAGTGACTGACTTGTTCAGTTGCTTTTTATTTTATTTGTAAAATCTACATAACCGCGCTTTCCATGTCTTATTTTTGATTTAATATTTTGTTGAGTTACGTTAAATTTCCTACTAAGAATATCTATAACTTCATCTGTAAATCCGTGCCACATCGTGATGATGAATAAGAATATATATGCTGGTAAAACTCCATCAGGATTTTGTCTTAATTTAAGGTCAAATATCCGTTGCTTGACATCCTCTTTAGATTTATTCAATTTCTTAGCTAATTCGCTAACTGTGTAAAACTCCCAACATTTATATAAATAGATATCTTCTTCAATAGTCCAATTATTCTCCACTATTTAAAAAAGCCTCCCGTATCTTTCGTCAAACAACGATGCTATTACTATAAGCGGTATGATTGCTATTGAAACAATATCTTTCCACCCCGCACTAGTCCATAATATTGCACAAACTACAGTTGTTAAAATGGCAATATAAATCGCATTTAATTTCTGTTTTTTTAATTTTTTCATTACTATACCTCCTTTAACTTTTCCAAAACTTCGTAAACTTCTTGAATGTCATATAACCAACTCCCACCTTTTCGGACTCTCCTAAGACCATGCATTCTCCACTTCTCTATTTCTCTAATATGAGTATTAAAAAACTTCATAAGCTCATTTTGATTAAGGTACCTTTTAAAAGGCATTTGTTCTTCTTTGACTTGTTGAACTGCTTTTCTATTAAGTTCTAACAATTCTTCAAAAATTTGTTGTTTATATTCTTCAGTTAGAACAACTGAAATGCTCATTGTTCTCATCTCCTTTTATTAACTTCATTGTAAGCATCATAACGTGCTTTTCTCGTTTTTAAATAATTAATAATATGTGTGAAATCTCTCATAACCTATCCTTTCTATATGATATAATTACCTCAAAGGAGGTGAATTATAATGCCAAAAATAAAAGTAACATTCTCTGACGGTACAGAGGTTATTTTTCACGAAGAACAAGCTTTTAGAACCATTATTTACAACAATAAACAAGCTGTTCTTGGTGATGCTTTTACTTTATGGAGCCATTCCGAATCAGGATTAATTCCTAGCTTTTTAACAATGTTAACTAATGGTCTATATTTTTTTGATATAGAAAATCCTGATATAGTATATTCTGTTCAATCCGTAGTAAAAATTACAGAAATATAAAATTTAAATTTTTTGGCTCAAAGCAAGTCTAGTGATTTGTTTTCGAGCCTCTTTTTTTATCTCAGTTGCAACAGAGTCAAGCGGCATATTTTTATCAAGGTACCACATTGCTTCATCATATGTATTACTATTTTTTAATGCTTCATCTATTAAATATTTAATTAAATTATCAATTTTTTCTTCCATAGTTTCCTCCTCAAGCGGTGTAATTCCTAAACTCATAAATCTATCGCGGTTTATTTTCAACTCCTCATCTCATTAGTTTAAATTTGTGTTGTTTTTTAGCATTAATAATTGTTATAATATCCTTACTAATAGAAATATTAGAATCTATAGAAAGGAGATTAACAATGTGAGTACAGAAAATATATTATCTTTAATATCTATAATATCTAGTTTACTTTTAAGTGGAGTTAGTTTATGGATTGCACTATCTAGTTTAAGACTAACTAAGAAATCTATAGAAGATGCAAATAGACCTTACATAACTATATTTTACGAGCGTGTAGAGATTACAAAAATCACAACTCATTTTCTAGTAATTAAAAATTTTGGAAAGAGTGGGGCTGTTATAAAAAACATATCTTTTTACCCCGATATCGAAGATAACTTATTGGTATCAGACCAACCTTTTTGCAATTACCAAAACGTATATATCGCTCCCAATCAATCTTTTACAAGCAGTTTATCTAGTAATAAGACTTCTCTGCAAAATGTAATTTGCACTATAGAATATGAATATATGGATAAAGTATATAAAGAGCAAACTAATTTAAATTTTGCATCTTATACTAGAAACAATCACTCAACTCCAGTTCCGCCAAAAAGTATAGAGTTACCTGAAATACTTTCTAGAATTGCTGCTGAATTATTCCGCAGGAACTTCTAATTTACAATTATCTCTTATATATATCGGTAAAACACTCATAATACGTTGCATATCTATAAGAGATAAGTCATATTTTTGAAAAACTAAACATACCTCTTTTATAATTTCTTTTTCTGTATCTCCATTTAAATAAGTGTGCGTAATAGCATCTTCTCCTTGAAAATACCACATAAATTTCACCTCCTTAATTTAAATTTATTTTTTGTTATCAAATTTAATTTGATTTATTTTCTAAAAAAATTATATTATCCAAAGGATAATTATATATTTCTGACAATTGTCTTGCTTGATTTACACTAGGTTCTGTTTCGTTTTTTTCCCAACTAACAAGAGTATTTTTACTAATTTTCATAAGTTTCGCTACTACATCTTGTGTTAAATTAGCATTAACTCGTGCTGCTTTTAATGTTATTTTTGTCATTATACCACCCTCCTCGTAGATATTTTCTATGATTAAAAGAAGCTAATTATTACGTAAATAATAGCAACAATTAAAGCCACTATACTAATTGACTTGGCTACTATATTTATAGTAAGTTTATTTTCTTTTTTCATATGTTGACTTAAGACTTGAATTAATATATAATCTAGGTAGGAGTTAAACTCCTACAACTAGATAAACAAACAATCTTATTAATATTATTATTTTTAATATTTTGGTTAAGATTGATTCTATTAACTCAAGCTGGTCGTTAATGTGCTTGAGTTTTTTTATTTTATCTTTCAAGTCTATCCTCCTTTCTTAACTTTGTATCTTTATTATAAATCAAATTTAATTTGATGTCAATACTTTTTTCAAAAAAAAATTGATTTTTAGTATTGATATTTAAATTTTTTTTTGATAATATATAGAAGAGGTGATAATTATGAAAGACAATAGACAAAAAGAAATTTTTAGCTCCAATCTAAAACGTTTGGTAGAGAGAAGCAACCTACCTCAAAATGAAATCGCAAAAAGAATAGGCGTATCACCTCAGACGTTCAACACTTGGACACAAGGAATTGCTATTCCAAGAATGGGGAAAATACAAACATTAGCAGATTATTTTAACATAGAAAAGTCCGACTTAATAGAAGAAAAAAACTCAAACCAAGAATCCGACATAAGTATTCAATTAGAAAAAATGATGTCTGAACTGGCAGAACAGAAACAAGCGTTAATGTTTAAAGGTCAACTTTTAGATGATGAAACAAAAGAAGCTGTTTTAATGTCAATGCAACAAGCTATGAAAATTGTTGAATTATCTCTTAGGGAGAAACAGGAGGATGATAAGGGGGAATAAAAATGACTGGAGTTTATGAATATGGAACTATAGTAATGGTAGATTTTGGAGATACTAAAGGTTATGAATTTAGAGGGAAACATTTTGCCATAACAGTTGGTAAAAAAGATAACTCGAATTCAAAAAACATAACCGTACTTCCTTTAACATCAAAGAACAAAAAAGGAAAACATTTGTACATTGGTTATTCTGTTATATCTTCTTTGATATCAAATGTATTTGAGGACTTTCTTAATATGATGGCTTTTAGAAGATTAATTTATTTTTTAGATAAAAATCATAAAATAGGAGAAATAATTCCTATTTATGATGAACTATTAAACAAATACATATTGTCAAAAAATAAGCTATTAATAAAAGTTAATAGCGAATTAATTAACAATTGGATTGATGAAGACTACAAAAAATATAGAGAAATTATGGAATGGTACAAAAAATATAATAAACAATCGTATGTTAGATTAGATTCTATAAGAAGTATTGATAAAAGAAGAATATTGGATAAAGTAAACTCATTAGACCCTATTAATTCAACTGTACTACCAATAGAATATCAAAACAAAATTAAAAAAGAATTAAATAAAGAATATTGCTAAACATAAGGTGAAAATGATATAATAGTTTTGTAGCCGGGCGTAGAGCGGCATAAAATATATCCGGAATATTTATAGACACCTTTTTTATAGGTGTCTTTTTTTTACTAAAATAACAGAAAGGAGTAACTAATTTGAAACTTGCTAAAGAATTAATCAAAGAACATCAAACAAGTAATCCTTTTGAAATAGCACACGCTTTGAATATTAAAATCATATATTCAAAATTATTAAATGTAGCTGGCTTCTATCACACTATTGGAAATTTTAAGTTTATACATATCAATAGTGAGTTACCTTATCACGAGCAATTATATGCTTGTGCTCACGAATTAGGACATTATATGCTACATAACGATTATAATATTCATTTTTTAAAACATAACACATACTACAACACACAAAAATATGAAAATGAAGCTGACTTATTCGCTAGTTATTTTATAATTAGTGATGATGAGTTAAAAGAAATAAACCACATTCCTACTATTGCAATTAACTATAATTTAGATTATAGAATATGTGAAGAACGAATGAGGTATTTAAGATAGCACTAGCTATCTATTATGTTCAAAAGAACGCCAAAATAAAAATTTAAAGGAGATTTTATTATGAAAAAATCTAAATTAATTATAGGAACAGCTTTATCTTTAGGGCTATTATCAAGCCCATTGTACTCTAATGTTAGCGTTGATAAAACTGCATTTGCCGTACAAAGCAATGATTATGAGAATATTTACAACAGATATGTTGATAAAGTTCATGAAAAAGCTAAAGTATTAGTTAAAGAATACTTAGAAGAAGTAAAACCTAATGCTAGTACAGAAGAAAAAGCTGAATTAGCTGTCAAAAAAATTTTTGATTTAGCCGAAGTAACTACTGAAGGTGTATTTGAAATGGCATTAGTTAGTGGCGATCCAGTAGCAGACCTTGAAGAAGGTTCGTTGTACAATCAATGGTCTACAAAATTATTAAATTACTATGAAAATGAAGGAGATAAAATATTTGATGCTTATTTAAATGAAGCTATGAATAATAACGGTATTATTGATGACAACACTAATATAAACTCGTCATCTGATACCCCTTCAACAAACCCTAACGATATCAGTACTGCTAATGCAAACAAAATAAGTAACGAAGATAAAACTAATGTAGCACCAAAATCAGAAAACAAAAAATCTAAAGTAGAAAATAAAAAAGTTAATAATATGAAAACATCTACTAAAGCATTACCAAAAACAAGTGCAGTTAAATAACATCCCTGATACAATCAATATAATAGTTAAAAAAATAAAAACCACTACACTCCTGTTTGGCGACATAGTGTAATGGTTAAGATTGAAAAATTTTCTAATGAAAACTCTCTTTTATTATAGCATAAATAAATTTTTAATAAAAGGAGTAAATGATGTCTTTTTTCGCTAAAAAATTATATATTAAAAAATTTAGAAAAATCGAAGATCAAGAACTGACTTTAGGGAGAAGAATAAATGTAATATCCGGACAAAACAGTATAGGAAAATCAAATATGATGGCTTTAATTGCAGCTAACTTTGGAACAAAAACCAAAAGATTTTCTTCTGGAAATTTTCACCCTCTCTTCGATGATTTTTTTACTATCTCTGAAAACGAAAGTTATAAAGACTATGAAACACATTTAGAAATAGGTCATGATAACTCTAATGTTATAATAAGTAAGAGACAGAGTTTTAAAAATGATACTAAGGGAAATAGAGCAATAAGATTAATTCCTAGAAATTCTACATATTTTTATAATGATGAATATACTGTAAAAGAAGTTAATGAATTTATTAAAGAAAAATACAATATAGGACCAGATGCTAGAATACCAATACCTACTATTATTTCTACATTATCTAGGTTATATCCTGTTGGTGAAACAACAATAACTAAAAAAGTTATGCGAAAAGAAAATAATCTTAAAGTGAAAGATAAATTTATAGAATATTATAATTTTGTACTCCCTAATTCCATTGATTATAAAGCAGAAAGTATAAAATTAATGGAGAAATCTGTAACAAAGAAAAATAATATTTATACTGATTTAAAATTCGGTAACGAAGAAACCCAATCGGTCGGACAAGATAGTTTAGGTAATATAGTAACTGCATTAACAGATTTTTATAACTTAAAAATATCTGATCCTAAGGGATATCAAGGTGGAATTCTTTGTATAGATGAGTTAGATTCTTCTCTAAATCCCAGTGCACAGGTTAACATATTAGATCTTTTAAAAGAAGCATCTAATGAATTAAATTTACAAATTTTCATCACTACACACTCTTTAACTATTTTAAAAAAAATAATTGATATGGAAAATGAAAATTCTAATGATTATAGATTAGCGTATCTAATCGATTACAATAACCCTAGATTTCAAAAGTATAACGATTATATAAGTTTGAAAGCAGATTTATTTGATAAAATAAATGTATATAAACCTCTCCCAAAGATATATTGCGAGGATGATTTCACATATTTTATATTTAAAACATTAGCTGCAACTGTTAAAGATATTTTAAAAAAAGATTTTCCTAAATATGAAATAATACCGATTCATTTAGGATGTGATAATTTAAAGGAACTCCCTAAGAAAGACTCGTATTTCGGACAAGTTATCATAGTTCTAGACGGTGATTCCAGAACTAAAACAAATGTAATTTTTTACACAAATATATTAATAATAACAGTATTGGTTGTCAATCTCAAAAGATTAATAAAAATTTCATATATTTGCCTAAGTTCTTAGCACCAGAATCATACATATACTTATTATTGAATGATATATGTAAAAATAAAAAATACAGAAATTATTGGAATAATTTAAGTCATACTAATTTTAATATTTTAACATCTTCTAAATTAGAAAACAATTTTTTGAACAAAATTAATATTACAGAGAATACATCGAACAATGATATAAAAGATATTATATCTAATTTTAAAAATGAAACCCAAATAGATTTAAAAGAACTTATTACTGAAACTCAGCTATTTAATTTCTATTATGAACATAATATAGAAGAGCTGGAAAAATTTTATTCATATACAAAAGAAGCCATAGAAAAAACAAGTAAATATATTAAATCTAAAAATTATTAAATACTGGCCAATAGTAAATTAATCTGCTATAATTAAACAGAGGTGATTAGCTATGAGTAAAAATATGTCTCCATTAAGATATCCTGGTAGTAAAAATAAAACGTATGAATATGTAAAGAATTTAATACAAATAAATAAATGTATCACATATATTGAACCATTTGTAGGCGGAGGTAGTGTGGCCATAAAATTATTACTCCATAACGACGTAAAAAAAATTATAATAAATGATTACGATAAAGCTATATATGCTTTTTGGTACTCTGTATTAAATCATACTGAAGAATTAGTATACCTTATAGAACATACTAAAATAACAATAGAAGAATGGCATAGACAAAAAGAAATAAATAAGAATAAAGAACAAAATGATAATTTATTAGAAATAGGTTTTTCTACACTATTTCTTAATAGAACGAATAGATCGGGTATAATTAAAGCAGGTGTTATCGGAGGATTAAATCAAGAAGGTAATTATAAACTAGATTGTAGATTTAATAAAACTAGTATAATAAAAAAAATAAAAGACGTGGCCAAGTACAAAAATAGAATAAAACTATACAATAAAGATGCGGAAAACTTTATTAAACAAAACGTTACTAAAACTAAAAACTCTTTAACATTTTTAGATCCGCCTTATTACAATAAAGGACCTGAGTTATACGTTAATTTCTACAGACATGATAATCATAAAAGTTTGGCCAACACCATAAAAAAATCATTGTGTGATAAGATATGGATACTAACCTATGATAATGTTAATGAAATATCCGATATGTACAAAAATTACAATAAAATAGAATATTACTTAAATTATTCTGCTGGTAAACCTATAAAAGGGATAGAATACATGTTCTTTTCTCAAAGAATAAATCCGGGCCAGTATGATAAATATTTAAAAATAAAATAAAAAACCTCCCCCACTTCGCCAAAAGTGGAAGAGTCTATATAGCGTATAGTTAAATACACTAGTCTAACCAACTAATATTATACTATACGTTTCTTAATAATGCAAATTTTGAAAGGAGCGTATTTTTTTTATGAATATAAAAGAGTATGAAAAAAAAGGAAAAAAACATTACAAAGTAGTTAATCTATATTTAGGATTAGATCCAATAACAAATAAAGAAATCAGAAAAAATAAAGCTGGTTTTAAAACTAAAAAAGACGCTAAATTATATATAGCAAAAATGCAAAATGAATTTCAAGAAAATAATTTAATAGCACGTTCAAAAGAACCTAAATTTGTGGATATATATAACATGTGGTTTGATGTTTATAAAAAAAGTGTAAAAGATTCAACTATTATATCAAATACAAAAATGTTACAGACTATAGCAAATCACTTTAATAACATAAAAATAAAAGATATCACAACTCCCATTGTACAGGATTTTATAAACAGTCTAACCACTAACTATAAAAATAGTACAATAAAAAAGTTTAAATCTATACTATCAATGATAATAAAGTATGCAATAGAAATTAGAGTATTAAATTATAATCCTGTAACATATGTTAAAATAATAAATAAAAAAGAAGAATTAGAAAATAAAGATAACTTCTACTCCAAACAAGAGTTAAAAGAGTTTCTAAATAAGATAGAAGATGAACCAATAAGAACTCAGGCATTATTTTACTTGCTTGCTTTTACTGGGGCAAGAAAGGGCGAAATATTAGCTTTAACTTGGCAAGACGTAGATTTTGAAAACGAAACAATAATGATAAACAAAACTCTTTCTAGAACAAACGGAAAACCTATAATAAGTACTCCTAAAAATAAATATAGTAATAGGATAATAAGTCTTGATGATTTTACAAAAAACATATTAAAAAAATACAAAAATACAACCGAAAACAATGTGTTATTTTGTGATAAAAGGCAAAATTTTCATTACCTAACGTTTCCTAATGATGAATTGAAACGTATATATAATAAATATCCAAAATTAAGAATAATAACAATTCATGGTTTTAGACATACTCACGCTAGCTTATTATTTGAAGCCGGTGCAGACTTAAAAGATGTTCAAATTCGTTTAGGGCATAATAACATAACAACAACTATGAATATTTATACGCACGTTACTAAAAATAAAAAAGAAGAACTAGCAGAGAAATTCAAAAAATATATATCTTTGTGATAATCGTATACATTTCGTATACTTTTTTAAAATCACAAAGTCATAAATACAGTTATATCAACAGTTTATATATTTATTTATTTTCTATGCAAGAAGATATATTTTTTAAATTTTAATATTGACATTTGTAATAACTAGTGATAAAATTCAAATATAACTAATTAGTAATATTTGGAGGAAGTCTTTATGGATACATCATGGGAAAGAAATTCATCAATACACGCTCAAATAGTTTTTAAAAAAGCTGAACGAACTATAAATAATAAAATAGGGAAAAGTATCCGCGAATTTGGATTAACTAATCCTCAATTTTCAGTTTTAGATGTTCTTTATACAAAAGGAGAAATGCGTGTCTGTGATTTAATAGCCAAAAGTCTAGCTACTTCTGGTAATATGACGGTAATTCTCAAAAATATGGAACGTGACGGTCTAATATATAGACACAAAGATTTAAAAGACAAACGTGCCTTCGTTCTAGGTCTTACAGAAGAAGGTAAAAGGCTTTTTGAACAAATATTACCTGAACATAGAAATGAAATAGAAAATGTCTATGGAATTCTTTCAAAAGAAGAAAAACAAACACTAATTAGTATTCTCAAAAAATTCAAAAATTTAGATTAATACCGGAGGAATATTATAATGGCTAATAAAAAATAGGAATAGTATTAGGATCTTTTAGAAATGGATCTTTCAATAAAAATTTGGCAGATTACATATTTGAAACTTTACAAAACAAGGGAATAGATGCTGAATTTGTAGAATATCGCAACATACCTATTTTAGAACAAGACACTGAATACCCTACACCAAAAGAAGTAACAGATGTTCGTGAACAAGTAGCGAATTTAGATGGACTTTGGATAGTATCACCAGAATATAATGGATCTTATCCTGCTTTAGTAAAAAATCTATTAGATTGGTTATCAAGACCAGCAAAACCATTTGATTTTGAAACACCTACTGTAATAAATTCATTACCAACTACAGTCTCTGCTGCTGCAGGTTCAACTAAAGCAAAATTTGTTCGCGCACAAATACTAGGTCTTTTAGCATATATACGTACTAATGTTATGCCAGGTGAGGGAGTAGGTCTTCAAATACCAACAGAAGCGTGGCAAACAGGCAAATTTACTTTATCTGATGACCAAAAAGAAGAAGTAAATAATCAAATAGATGAGTTTATAAATTTCATAAATAATTAAGATTTCTTTTTCATATATAGATATACAAAAAAGCAACTGAAAAAATTTCAGTTGCTTTTTATTTTATGCTTTTTTGAAAAATTTTTGATTAATTTTATCTACTATTGAAGACAATGCTGCATCTCCAGTAATATTACACGCAGTTCCAAAACTATCTTGAGCAATGTATAATGCTATCATTAATGAAATCATAATTTCATTAAATCCTAGGACAGATTGTAAAAGTCCTAATGCAGCCATTACTGCTCCACCAGGAACTCCAGGTGCTGCTACCATTGTAACTCCTAGCATAATTATAAATTGAATCATTAATGCTAACGATGGGAACTCTCCACCATTTTGTAACCAATATACTGCAGTTGCACAAGTTGTCAGTGTAATTGTACTTCCTGATAAATGAATTGTCGCAAATAACGGAACTGTAAAATTAGCTACCGATGGATTTACTCCCATTTTCTTTGTACAATCCAAAGTTACTGGAATTGTTGCTGCAGATGATTGTGTTCCTATCGCAGTGAAATATGCTGGTAAAATCTTAGAAATCATCTTAAATGGATTACGTCCATTTAGTGTTCCACCTATTAAATATTGAATACAAATAATTACAAAATGTAATACCAAAATAAGAACAAATACTAACAAGAATATTTTTAATATCTTAAATACTTCTCCAGATACAGTTATATTAGAGAATACACCTAAGATGTAGAATGGTAATAATGGTATGATTACTTTATTTAATAATAATTCAACTATCTTCCCAAATTCGTCAAATGCTCTCTTCATAGAATCTAGTTGTAATGATGAAATACCAATTCCAACAACAAATGATAAAATTAAGGCAGTAGTTACACTAAATACTGGCGCCATCTCTATATTAATATATCCTGAAAGTAATAAATCTTCTGGATTCTCTAAACTTTGTAATGATGATCCTTTTAGAACATTAGGTAATACTCCTTGAGCTACAAAATATGCAAGCCCTCCTGCAATTAGCGTTGACACATAAGCAAGTAAAGTAGACATTCCTAATAATTTTCCTGCATTTCCAGAAATTTGACTAATCCCAGGTACTATAAAGCCAATAATTATTAAAGGTATTGCAAATCCTAAAAATGAGCTAAATATACTAGAAAATGTTACTAATATTTTTATAATAGATACGGGTAAGACTTTACCTAATAAGACACCCAGAACTAAAGCTATAATTAACTTAACTAATAATGGTAATTTTTTATAAAAACTCATATTTTTCATTCCTTTCTTTTAATTGTATTTTTAGAAAAAACATGTGTATATTATACACGAAACATTTTTGTTTGTAAATAGCAAAATAAAAAAATTTAGTATGAATTTTCAAAAATTATATTAACTCATACTAAATTTATAATTTATATTTTATTAATAACATTCATTCGATCCAAAGAGATTTTTATATTACCTTCAATAGTTATAATAAGCAACTCTCCTAATTCTTCTGGAGTAATTTTCATTCCCCCCATAGACCAGCGTTCTAACGTATTTATAATTGCTCCTACATAAAAATCAATTATAAAATCTAATTTATCATCTTGTTCATATGACATATCATTGTACGCTAATACAAAATTTAGGACTATCGGTCTAATTTCAGAAAATAAAAAATCTTGAACCTGTGCCCTATCAGAAATAGTATAAAAACAGCTACATATTTCTTTATTATTATATAAATAATTAATTAGGTCTAGTAAGCTATTCTCCCACTCTTCATTATTCAGTCCTACTTTTAACACATTAACTATATCAGTTTCTACCACCCATTTTAGTAAATCATATATATCTGTAAAATGGTAATAAAATGTTGGTCTAGTAATGTTACAATCCTTTATTAAATCACTAACTTTTATCTTTTCAAAAGGTTTTGTTATCATCTTATTTTTCAAAGCTTCTGCTATTTTCTGCTTAGTTGATAACATATTTATAATATACCTCCTTACAAAATTATATTATAAAAAGGAGAAGCTATTCTCCTTTATAAATTCTGTTATATCTACTTTTTATTAAGAATAATATTTTTTCAAATAATATCTTCAAAATTGCATAGACAGGTATTCCTATTATCGCACCTACAATTCCCATCATATTAGCCGCTATAATAATTACAAAAATTACTGTTAGAGGATGTTGATTCATACTTCTTCCCATTATATTTGGAGAGATAAAGTTCCCTTCCAAAAATTGTACAACAAACCATACTATAAGCATTTTTACTACCATTACCCAATCCGTCGCAAAAGCTACCAACATTGCAGGAGTTATAGCTAATATAGGCCCCAAGTAAGGAACAATACTCAATATCGCTGCTAATGTTGCTAAAGAAACAGCATAAGATAATCCTATAATTTGATAACCTATAAATAATAGTACACCTATGCATAATGAAACTAACATTTGTCCCGATATATATGCACCTAATTTATTATCAATCTCGTCTAATGTTTCTTCTACAGGTTGCTGGAATTTGCTAGGTAGTTTACTTATAACAAAATTTTGGAATTTTGTAGAATCTTTTAATAAGTAAAACAAAACAAAAGGAGCAGTCATAAGAACAGTCGCTGTAGATGAGAATGCCGAAGCTACTCCGGATACCGAGTTTCCAAAAATATCAAATGCTTTAGCACTTAATTGCGTCGTATTCAAATTATTATTAATATAATCCGTTATGCTTTTAACTATTGCATTATCTGCATTTGATTCTAAGTAACCTTTTATCGTATTAACATATCCCGGTATTGCTCCGATAAGATGTTGAGTTTGTTCAACTATTACCGGTATTGCTCCTACAAAAATAGCAATTATAACAACAATTCCAAAAACCATAGATAGTATAGAAGCTAATGAACGATTTAGTGAAAATCTCTTAACCAAAAGATTATTAACCGGTCTTAAAACATAGAAGAATATATAAGCAACTAATACTGGTGTAATCATACTATCTACAATAATATTAATTGGTTCTAATACTCCGTAAATTTGTCTATAAAGCCAAATAGCTATAAAAACTAAAATTACCATTGACAGAACATATGCACTTAATTTGCCACCTAAGAATTGAATAATTTTTTGTTCTTTGGTACTTTCTGCTTCTATTCCTAATTTATCTTTAATTAGTTTTTCTTGACTCATTAATTCTCTCCTTTACATTTATTACTATATAATTTTTTTGTTATAACATTAGAATATAGTTTAGCATATTCTTTGTCTAAATATAATTTATAAGATCCTGGCGAAGATATACCAGATACACTTACTATATCAAAACCTGTCTTACCTACTATTGTGTCCGCGAGTAGAACACAGTTAGTAGTTAGTACAAAATAAGTTTTAAATCTTGAACGGTTAAATTTATAGATTCTCGTTGGAATTTTTTGTGATAAATCTCCCAAATAACTCTCTAATTGAGCCTTAGATGTTAATTCATAACGATAAACATTACTCATAAGTTCAGAAATTTGATATTCTACAATCAATCTTTGTTCATTAGTTAAATGGAGTCCATATCGATAAACTCCTTTATAACTATGATAATCACTAAGCCAATTTCCGTAATCCTCACTTTTAACGATATATAATACACCGTCCCCTTTACTACCAAAAAGTTTGTGAGAATCTACATCATAATGCCCATAAGAATATGTATATCCCTTATAAGAAATATCTACATGACCTGCTATTGAGGCACCTTTTTCTGCTGTATGAACCCATACTTCCAAATCAACGGTTTTATTTCTAGTTGCTAACTTTTTCTTATTCAAAAAATCAGCGTTATATGTATCAGCCTGAGAATTATCTTTACGCAAAGAATACATAGGAAACAATGCAGAAAATACTACGGGTAATCTAACTCTAAATTTACGCTTAGTAGTAATTTTATATTTTTTTGATATGCTCAATGCATCAAAAATATACATAAATCCTAATAATACCAAGTATAAACCTAATTTATAATATATATTATTCTCAAAAGAATACCTAAAATTAATAAACAATGACAATCCTACTATTAAATGAAAAATACCTCTAAATAAAATATAAATAGCACCTTTTGCTTTATCCATATATTGTAGAATAAAATTATAAATACATACTATCCCCAAAAATAATTGATAAATTCCGATAAACACTACCGTTAGTAATGCTGCAAATCCGTAATTATATAACCAAAAAATACCTATTATCAAATATATTACGGAATAAAAAATATTTTTTCCTGTTCTATCTCTTAATGATTTTATTAGAAATTTTAACGATAAAAATACGAATATTAATGCTGAAAAATAATAAAAACTTTTAGCAGCTTCTAAACCTATTATCCAAAGTATTAAACCTATTAATAAAATAAATATACCTTGTCTTAATTGTTTAAAATTTATTTCACTCAATCATAAACACTCCTAAAAACATTGTATGTCAACTATTTTATCATAAATAAGATAAAATAAAAAGTAAAATTAAGATATCAAACCCTTACAAAATGTAGAAAATTAAAATATATATAAGTTATATTAAAAGAAAAACCAGAGATATATCATCTCTGGTCGTAAATTTAATTTTTAATTTCCTATTGTCCTTTTACTATATATTTAAAAGTTTTTTATATTTTTCTCTATTTGTTTCATTGTACAAGTAATATAATCTAATAAGAAGTAACATTATTACAAACATAATAGTTAAATAAACTAATGCCGAACGATAGTTATCGTTTAATCCGCCTGCTATAGCGTGTTGTAATCCTTGTAAAGCTTTTGTCATTGGTAATATATCGTGTAACTTCATAAAGAATGAATTTGACGTTTCTATTGGGAAAGTCCCTCCTGCACTAGCAAGTTGTAAAACTAGCAATATAATAGAAACAAAGCGTCCTATATTACCCATAGTTATAGTTAATAATGTAATAAATGCCATATATGCTAATGAAATAATAATTAATATTAAATAATAATGTGTTACATTTTCTACTGGCAATCCTACTAACTTCTGCATCAAGAACCCTGTAATTATTGCTTGAACAAATGCTTGAATAAGCATAACTCCTATTTTACCTCTGTGCCACTTACGTTTTCTACTCAAACTATAATCTGAAGATGATGTCATAGAATATATTGTATTAAATGCAATGGCTGCTATATAAAATCCTAAAGGTATTAAATAAGCTGCAAACATCATACCATAATTAGCAACATCATTTATTGCTGTTTTTTCCGTATTAGTTGGCGTGGTTATAAATTGCACTTTTTCTGAAAGATTATTTTGTTCTAATGCAGAAACTCCAGATATAATACCGTCGTTCAAAGTAGATAATCCATCTGTAATCTTGTTATTACCATTAGATAACTCTCCAGAACCGGATACTAACTTGTTACTTCCTGTAATTAATTGTGATAATCCATCATTTATTTGTGGGAAAAACATACTATTGAACATATCACTTCCCGACGCTAATTCATTTACCCCTGACTCTAAAGTATTAACACCATTAACTAATTTCTGTGTTCCACTAAATGCTGACTGTACTCCATTATTTACTTTTGCAACACCGTTATTATATTCAATATATTTATCACTTAACTGTGTACTACCATCTTTCAACTTACTAACACCTTCTGCCATAGTCATTATTGACTTCTTACTATTTTGTGTAGCTGTTATTAATTGGTTAGTACCTAAATTCACTTGTTGATAACCATTGTTTAGGCTACTTAACCCTGAATCTAAGCTCGCCATTCCAGTTACTAAACCGTTGTCTAATCCGCTTCTAATTTTTTCTAGACCTGTTACTAATTTAAGAACTTCTGCTTTTTGTTGCTCTGCTTGTTTTTGAACATTTATCAATGCTTGATCTATTTCTCTTTTTAATCCTTGTAATGTTGTAGTCATTACTTGAGCATTTGTTGCATTTATCGTAGCCAAAATAGAATTTTGGTCTGCTTGTGATAAATTTGCAAATGTTTGATTATTACTCAACGCTTGCGCATATACATTGTTAATATTCGTCATTTGTTCTCTTGTAATAGCAAGTTTTGAAAAATCTATTTGTGAACTTATTCCAGAATTTTGCAAAGTTTGTTTTATTATAGCTAATTGCTCCAAAGAAGGAACACTACTATCCATAGATTGAATACCAGTATTTAGCTGACTAGCTCCTGCACTTAATTTATTTATGGCTTCTTGAACTGACGCACTACCAGTTTGTAATTGTAGCAATTTATTTTGATTTTCTTGTACAGTTGCTCTATCTAAGCTAGCTTGCAAACTACTATCAAGGGTTATTAATCCTTTGCTCAAATCATTTATTCCATTTTGAAACAACGAGCCATTTTCTACCAATTTGGTAATCCCCTCTGCTAATGTTCCCAAGCCTTCTGCTAAAGTTACTTGTCCAGAAGATAATTCTGGAATTTTATTTGATACAGTTGCTAAACCGTCATTAATTTTGGCATATTGCAAAGAAGCATCATTAACTTTGGACATCATCGTCGTTTGTCCATTATTTAACGTAATAAGTCCTGTACTCAAAGAGGTCAATCCTTCTCCTAATTTACTACTACCATCGACTAATTGAGCAGTACCTGAAGAAGCATCTCCTAGTTTACCTTTTAGAGTATTTAGATTATCAGAGATTGCTGTAACATATTTTTCAGTAATTTGCTTATTAAGATTTGAACTTATAGCATTAGCTCCACTTCTTGTCATCATATATCCTGCATAATTTTTAGCAGGGTTAACTTTATACTCTAAAGGTATTGTCTCCGTACCTTTATTTAACGCCTTATCCGTAAAATCTTTATTTATATACAAAGCCATATAATAGCCATTTCCTTCAACGCCTTTATCAGCATCTTCTCTACTAACAAAGTGCCATTCAAAATCATTGCTATCTTTTAATTTATCAACTAAAGTATTTCCTATATTAATACTTTCGCTACCACTCATTGCTCCTAAATCTTCATTGACTACGGCTACCGGAACTTTATCAGTTCTTCCGTAAGGATCCCACATAGATTTAGCAAATATTCCTGCATATATCATCGGTAAAAATAATATTGCTATTAGAGAAATAACTAACTTCTTATTTCTAAAGACTGATTTCACTTCTTTTTTTATCATTAACAACTTCTCCTTTCAAAAATTTATAATACACTGATATATTTTAACGCTAAAAAATAATAAATACAACATACAAAATTTAAAAAATGTAAAAAAATAATTAATAATTACCAAATAGATAATATTTTCTTCCACATATATACAATATATGGAATAATACAAAAATTTAATATAAAATATAGAAAAGGAGGTAGATAGCTATGAAAATAGAAATAATCACTGATACAAATGAAGAAGAACTGCTAGTAAAAATCTTTGCTAAGCAAATAAACGATGACGTTCAGAAAATAATATCATTATTAAACAAAAATCAAGATTCTATTATAGGTTTTAAGAACGATCAAGCGTTTATAATTGAAGAAGCAAATATTATAAGAATATATATTGAAGATAAAAAAGTCTTTATAAAAACTGTAGATGATATTTACTCTAGCAAAAAAAGATTATACGAAATAGAAAATTCCCTAGGAAATGATTTTATAAAAATTTCTCAAAGCGAAATAGCTAATATAAAATATATAAAGAAACTAGACTTTAGCTATACAGGAACAATAATGTTAATATTCAAAAACGGAGATAAATCATTTGTTTCAAGGAGATCGTTAAAAACATTCAAAGATAAATTAGGAATATAGGAGGAATAAAATGAAAATAATAGATTATATAATAACAACTATTAAATATGCTTTTATCGGAGTAGGCTGGGGAACTTTAATTCATTACATAACTACAATTTTAATAAACAAAGGCTTCTACCCTACCGTACCAAGTTTTGCACACAAATTCGATAATCTGTCTAATGCAGTAGGCGTGCAATTACTTCTTTTTGCAATCTTAGGGATATTACAAGGATATTCTTCGTATATCTTTAGAAAAGAAAATCTTTCTCTTTCAACAAGAACTATCGCTCACTTTTTCTTAATATTAGTACCACTATGGATTGTAGGAATTATTTTGCATTGGTTTAGCTTCTCTAAAACATCAATGATAATGTTTTTCCTAATATTTACAATTCTTTATATTATATTCTATACACTTACATACATTAACGAAAAAAGAAAAATAGAACTAATAAATAAGAAATTGAATAATTAGAACAACAAAAAGAGGTATGAAAAATCATACCTCTTTCTTATTTTATAAACTATATTATCTCTACTACTTTTTTGTACTGTTCTTTTATATTAGCATCTAATTTTGAATCTGTTATTATCCCTGTAATATTGTAAAGTTTGTAAAACGAATAAAAAGCGTGAGTGAAAAATTTTGTATTGTCAGCTAAGACATATTTTTCTGTTGCATTGTTCAAAATAATGTCATTGCACTTTCCTTCTTCTTCATCAGAAATAGTTACATTATCAATATCAATGCCATTAACTCCTATAAACGCTTTGTTCACACTTATTTTACTCAAAGTTTCCTGTGTGAAATAACCGACAAATCCTTTTGTTTTTGATCGATAACGTCCTCCTACAAAAATCAAATCAATAGTTTCAGATTCTTTAAATTGTTCAAAAATAGTTATAGAATTAGTTACTATATTTATATGCTTATTTTTTATATACTCGTGCAAATAACTTGTTGTACTCCCAGGCCCTATAAAAATAGTTTCATTTTCTTTTATTATGTTAGCTACTTTCTGAGCAATTTCTCGTTTTTCATCGACATTAATAGAGATTTTCTTGTTATAATTATCTTCTTGAAAAAAATTTTTTGGATTAGACTTAGCACCACCATGTATTCTAGTAAGATGACCGTACTCTTCCAACTCTTGCAAATCACGGCGAATAGTCATCTCCGTTACATTAAGTTCACTAGCCAAATTATGTACCTTTACTAAATGTCTTTTACTAAGCTCATTCAAAATATACATATGCCTATCTACTTTCATATCAAGAACCTCCCTACTATTTTTCGACTACTTTGGTTTTCAATGTTTTGTCATAAATACAGCTCATAACTACCTTGTTTGATTTTCTACTATCTATTATAGATGTTATTATACTCAAAGGTAGTGTTACCATAGCAAATAAAAATTTAAAAATAAAATCTCTCAAAAAGCTTTTCAAAATTCCAGGATTATTTCCATTTTTATCAACAACTTGAATTTTAAAAATTTTCTTTCCTAAAGTTTGACCACCAAATCTGTCTGGTAAAAAACCAAAAAGCACTAATGCTAAACAAATTACAGAGCCCATTAAATAATTAGCATTTTTTAACATTTCTGCATTTCCTTCAACAATACCTTTTGTCCTAAAAATATTAATAGCTAATATCATAACATAAGCAAAAGGATAAAATGTTATAGCATCTATTATTGTTGCCCATACTCTTTTTGAAATTTTTGCTTCTACAAAAAATTTTTCTTCTTTCTTTTCACTATTTACAATTTCTTTTTTTATAACATTACTTCCGTAAGAGTAAGAATTACTTTTTTTTAACTTTTTTGCCATAATATATTAAGCCTCTAAATCAACATTATGATATACTTGTTGAACATCTTCGCAATCATCAAGCATATATAACATCTTTTCAAATTTAGCTTTATCTTCTTCGTTAAGTGTAACTTCATTTTGAGGTATCATTGATATCTCTGCAATCTCAAATTCTTCAATACCTGATGATTTTAGTGCTTCTTGAATATCGTGGAAGTTTTCAGGTTCTCCATATATTATAGTCATATCATCTTCTACCAAAATATCTCTAGCATCTACATCTGCTTCCATAAGAATTTCTAAGAGTTCGTCCTCGCTCTTATTTAATACACCTATTACAGCAGTATTATCAAACATATAATTTACAGAACCTGTTACTCCTAGATTACCACCATTTTTTCCTAAAGCAGTTCTTACCTCTGCCGCTGTACGATTAACGTTATTTGTCAATGTGTCTATTATTACCATAGTTCCATTGACACCGAATCCTTCATAACGTAATTCGTCATAGTTTTCTTCTGCTCCACCTTTTGCTTTTTCGATAGCTCTGTCAACTATATTTTTCGGTACTCTATATGTCTTCGCTCTTTCCAAAACAACTTTTAAATTTCTATTACTTTCTGGATCCGGCTCACCACTTTTCGCTGCTTGATAAATTTCACGCCCAAATTTAGCATATATCTTACTAGTATTTGCATCTTTGGCTGCTTTTTTCTCTTTAATGTTATTCCATTTACGACCCATTATATTTCTCTCTTTCTTTATAATATTAATATCTATAATATACTATACTATCGTATTTTTACTTTTTTTTCAATAGATAACCGAACAAAAAAGAACAAGAAAGAAACTACTTTCTTGTTCTATTATTTAATTTGTAGTTGATTTTTCGTTTTGATAAATGTTTATCGTCCAGCCAGCAACTGTTCCGTCAGTATAATCAACTCTTCTAACTTCATATTCTGTATATTTTTTAGTTGATTCAACTAAAGATTTAACTTCTGAACGTCCGTAGTTGTGAGCTTCACTTTGGCTATTAAATAATTTTCCTGTATTTCCTATAGGAGTGGCTAATTTCTTACCATTTGTATCTACATTTCCAGCTTCATTCTTAACGTTGTTATTACCTTGGCTTGAAGAGTTATTGTTTGAAGTCGAATTTGAGTTAGAATTCGAATTAGAGTTCGAATTAGTACTTGATTTAGAGTTACTATTTGTTTTATTACTATTATCATTTGAACTACTGTTACTACTTGAAGTAGATGACGTACTACTGCTGCTATTGCTAGTACTGCTATTCGAATTTTCATTATTGTTATTTTTTGAAGAATCTTTGTTTTCACTACTTGTACTTGATTTTGTTGTAGAGTTAGTTGTTGTATTATTTTTCTTCGCAGAATCAGAGTCCGATCCTGTAAAATTCAATATCGCAAAAACCGCTCCAACAAAAACAACTATTCCTATTGCGGTTATAACAAGAATTCTCAAAAGTCTATCAATATTTTTCATCTAATTACTCCTTAACAATTAAGTTTATTATTTATTATATTGTAGTCCATTAAGAAATGAAAATCAAGAATTATAAATAATCTTTTTACATTTATCTTTAACACTTGCGATTAAATAGTATGTCTTACTTTTAGAAATATCTAATTCAAGCATAATTTGTTTAACACTTTTACAATTTAACAAGCTATTAAATACTATCAATTCTTCTTTAGATAATTCTAACTTAACACTTTCTACAAGGTCAATGTATTCTATGCTTGAGTCATTACTTTTAAAGATTTTTAAATTCTCAAGATTTTCAACAGTTACATATTTTTCTCTATTTCGTCTTCTAAGTTCATCAATTATCTTCCTTTTCATAGTTACAAAAGCAAATCTATCAAAATCTTCTCTAGTAATATCACCTTTTAATAAAATTTTGTAACTATCCAGCAACCCAATATACGCATAATGTCTAAAATCATCATAATTTTTCTTGGCTATATTACATTTATACATTGCTAGGTCGATTTTATCCCTATATTCCTCTAAAATTTTCTCAAACTCTTGTTCTTCTTCATAAGTAAAATTATACATAGTTTTTACTCCTTATTTATAAAATTATATATTTTTAAATTAAAAATATACTAAAAATTTTCTCTCCATTTACTATGTTAATTTACTATACTATATTTCCTTTTTTATTAATTCTATTATAACGCTTTCAAATGAAAATTACAAATGATATTCATCTATTTTTTGAATTTTTTTATTTCTTCTCGGATAAAATAATTCCAACAAAAACTAATACCATTCCTATAATTTCTCTATGAGATAATACCTCTCCTAAGATGATTACTCCTCCTATTGCTGCAACAACAGATTCAAAACTCATAATTAATGAAGCAGTGTGCGACGGAACTTCTCTTTGGGCAATAATTTGGAATGTATAACCGACCCCACTAGACAAAATACCTAGAGCTAATAATGGAATAATAACACTTGCTATACTAACTAAGTTAAATCCTTCCCTAAAATATGCAGTAGTCAAACTCAAAATACTTACGACAAAAAGTTGTCCTATTGATAGGAACATTGCATTAACTCTACCTGCCGAATATCCTACAACAAGAATATGAATAGCATATAGAAATGCACTAGCCAAAACTATTAAATCTCCATATTCTAATGTAAAATCACCTTTTATTGACAAAAAATAAAGACCTACTAAAGATATAACAAGTCCTATCAAAAAGAACTTATTAAGACGCTGCCCAAAACATACTGTTATTAATGGAACAATACAAATATATAGAACAGAAATAAAACCCGTTTTACTAGCAGTAGTGTGCTCTAAACCTACTTGCTGAACATACATCGCAAAAAATAAGACTACTCCGCAAATCAATGCTAGAAATAATCCTTGATACTTATTAGACGTTAATTTTATTTTTGGTTCTTGACTACGATAGATTGTCGGGACACAAACTACCAAAAATGTCAAAAAAATAGCAGCTATAATAGAACGAACACCGACAACTGTCAAAGCACCTAGTTCTTTACTAGCTATACTCTGCCAAACAAACGCCAATCCCCAAATGGTAGTTGCTATTAATAACAATATTTCTGATATATATCTACGCATAACTTCCTCCTATTACCTACTCATCTTTATTATAGCATACGAAGTATATTCATAGAAGTTCTTGTATTAATATTTATTTTATAACGACAAAAATTATTCTAAATATTCTAGTTATTAGCAAATATACACTAAAGTAAAATTATAAAAATAATAATATAACCAAAAAAGATTGACTTCTGTTCCCAGAAATCAATCTCTTACTAATATTTAATTATCCTTGAGCACTTTTATCCGCTGTTAATTCGATACTTTCAATACCTATTTGATTTTTCTTTAGTTTATCAAAATCAAATGATTTAACACGTTTGTTTACCCATACCATATCTGTATTCCAGCTAAATGGTAACCACGCTCTAGCTTCTGCGAAGTGTTTGTCGAAATCTTGATAAGCTGCTTTTAATTTAGCATCATCGAACATTTCGTTAGAGTTAATTTTAGCTAAATCTGCTTTTAATGTATCATTTGTATAACGTTGTAAGTTAAGTGGTGCTTTCTCTCCTACTAGTGCACTAGGGTTTGGATTAGTTCCTAATACCCAAGCTCCTTGGAAGATATCAATTCCCGGATCATCAGCTTGAACACGTTGACTAAATTCTTTTGGTGCCATTAGTTTTCCATCTACTAATTTAACGTCTAATCCTACATCTTTCCAAGATTTAATAAATGTATCTGCTAATGCTTGGTCAAATGATTGACCTACGTCACGGATAGCGAAGTTAAATGTTAATTTTTGTCCATTTTTGTCTTCACGTAATCCGTCTCCATCAACGTCTTTTAGACCTGCTTCATCAAGAAGTTTTTTCGCTTTTTCTTGATCAACTTTAAATCCTGTATTATCTTTGTTGTAGATAAAATCTACTACTGGTGGATAGAATCCTGATGCTGTTGGTGTAAAGCGAATTCCTTTGTAGATTTTCGCATTGATTTGATCCCAATCTACTGCGTAACCGAATGCTTCACGCACTTTTACATCAGCAGCTTTTGCATTAGGGTCTACTTCTACCATTCCTGTTTCTTTGTTAAGTTTTCCTAATTTAAATCCTACATAAGATAAGTAAAACGCTGGTCTTCCTAAGATAGTACCATTACTTAAATCTTTTGTATTTTCCCAAATATCTGCTGTTAAATCTCCCATAACATCTACATCTCCAGCTTTCATTACGTTACTAGCTTGAGCTGGTGTTACACGTTTAACTTCTACAGTTTTTATTTTTACTTCATCTTTTTTGAAGTAGTGTTCATTAGCCTTTAATAGAACACTTTCTCCAGCTACTACTTGGTCAATTACGTATGGTCCATAAGATAAAGGTTTTGTATTTAATTCTGCTTCTGCAAATTTAGTAAAGTCTTTTGATGCTTCTGCTACTTGATCAGCATTTAAGAATCCATCTCCTATAAATCCATCTCCCCAAAGTAGTGAAGGTGTTACTTCTGTAAATTGAATTTCAACAGTTTTGTCATCTACTGCTTTAATACCAGAAATTTTATCAGCTTCACCTTTGTGGTACGCTGCCATTCCTTCTATTCTCTCATAAGTTTCGTCGTAACGAACATTGTCAGTATAATCTTTGTTACCCATTAATTCATAAGTAGCAACGATATCTTTTGATGTAAATGGTTGTCCGTTACTCCAAGTAAGTTTGTCATTAATTTTTAATGTTACTTTCTTAGCATCTCTATCTAAGCTAAAAGATACAGCCGCGCTGCTATCATTTTGTTTGTAACGATATAAATCATCTTGTGCAAATGTTCTACCAGTAAACAAACCAGCTACTGTAGAATCAGTATATTGTAAAGAAAATACAGGGTTAAACAGACCTGTAAATGAATCAGCTGTCAAAATACCATATTTTAACGTTGATGATACTGCTGAACCACCATTATCTACCGTAGATTTAAATTCTACTGCTGGCTTAGTTCCATCAGACTTATTGCTAGATGATGAAGAAGAACACCCAGCCAAAACAATTGATAAAGCCATAGCCGAACTAAAAACTTTTAAAAATTTATTTTTTTTCATTCTTTTCCTCCTAAATACTTAAAATACATTATTTAAATGATTTTAAAATAATTTATAGATATTCTAACATCAAAAAATAAAAAAGTCAAGTAAGTTTTCAGAATATTTTAACTAAATTTAAATATTAACTTAATTTAATTTACTAATTATTATTTAATCAATATTTCTTAGGCTATATAGTATAAATATTGTAAAGCGAGTAATGAATTAAGCACATTTTTACAAAAAATCACCTTATTCAAAAGATAATATCTAATGAATAAGGGTGATTTTAGAAACTTTATTTTTCTTTTCTGCGACGACTTGCTATTAGCCCTGCTAATAAGAGAGCCGAAACTCCCACGATACCTAGAGAATTTTCTGTTTGACCTGTTTTTGATAAAACTTTAGACTTATTATTTTTGTTAATGCTAGAATTTACTAATTCTTCATCGTTAATTAGTTTTTTCACTTTTGAAGTTGTATCTATGTTATTGATTGCTTCTTTTCCGTTGTCTTTGGCTATATTGACTGCTTCGTCTGTCGTTGCTTGGTCAATTTCTTGTTTTGCTTTATCTGATTCTTTTTCAACTTCGGCTTTTGCTTTGGATTTTTCTTCATCTGTCATATTTGACGCATCAATTTCTGCTTTTTTGTCATTAGCTGCTTGATCGATTTCGGCTTTGGCTTTTTCTTTAACTGTCGAATTTATATTAATGTTATTGATTGATTCTTTTCCGTTATCTTTTGCTGTGTTTACTTCGACATCTGTCATAGAGTTGTCGATTGCGTCTTTAGCTTCAGTTGCTTCTTTTTCAACTTCTGCCTTAGCTTTGTCTTTTTCCTCAACTGTCATATTTGAAGCATCGATTTCTGCTTTTTTGTCGTCAGCTACTTTGTTGATTTCTGATTTGGCTTCTTCTTTAACTTTAGAATTTGTATCAACATTGTTTATTGAGCCTTTTCCGTTATCTTTTACAGTAGTAACTTCGGCATCTGTTTTTGCATTGTCGATTGCTTGTTTTGCCCTGTTTGCTTCTTTTTCAACTTCTGCCTTAGCTTTTTCTTTTTCTTCTGCCGTCATATTTGAAGCATCAATTTCGGATTTTTTGTTATTAGCTACTTGGTCGATTTTTGATTTAGCATTTTCTTTAGCAGTTGATGTTGTATCTATGTTATTGATTGAGTCTTTTCCGTTATCTTTCGCAGTATTAACTTCAGAATCTGTTGTCGCATTATCTATTGCTTGTTTTGCCTTGTTTGCTTCTTTGTCGACTTCTGATTTTGCTTCATCTTTTTCCTCAGCTGTCATATTTGAAGCGTCGATTTCCGCTTTTTTGTCATTAGCTACTTGGTCGATTTCTGATTTAGCATTTTCTTTAGCAGTTGATGTTGTATCAATATTATTGATTGATTTTTTTCCGTTATCTTTCGCAGTATTAACTTCATAATCTGTTGTCGAGTTATCTATTGCTTGTTTTGCCTTGTTTGCTTCTTTGTCGACTTCTTCTTTTGCCTTAGCTTTTTCTTCTTCTGTCATATTTGACGCATCGATTTCTGATTTTTTGTTGTTAGCTACTTGGTCGATTTTTGATTTAGCATTTTCTTTAGCAGTTGATGTTGTATCTATGTTATTGATTGAGTCTTTTCCGTTATCTTTCGCAGTATTAACTTCAGAATCTGTTGTCGCATTATCTATTGCTTGTTTTGCCTTATTTGCTTCTTTTTCAACTTCGGCTTTTGCTTTGGCTTTTTCTTCAGCAGTCATATTTGACGCGTTGATTTCTGATTTTTTATCGTTAGCTACTTGATCGATTTCTGCTTTTGCTTCTTCTTTAACTGTTGAATTTGTATTAATGTTATTGATTGTTTCTTTGCCGTTATCTTTTACAGTAGTAACTTCCGAATCTGTTGCCGCATTATCAATAGCTTGTTTTGCCTTGTCTGCTTCTTTATTAACTTCTTCTTTTGCCTTAGCTTTTTCCTCATCCGTCATATTTGAAGCATCGATTTCGGCTTTTTTATCGTTAGCTACTTGGGCGATTTCTGCTTTTGCTTCTTCTTTGATTTTTGAATTTGTATTAACGTTGTTGATTGAGTCTTTTTCGTTGTCTTTTGCGTTATTAACTTCGGTATCTGTTTTTGCATTATCAATCAATTGTTTTGCCTTATCTGCTTCTTTATTAACTTCTTCTTTTGCTTTAGCTTTTTCCTCGGCTGTCATATTTGACGCATCGATTTCTGATTTTTTGTCATTAGCTGCTTGGGCGATTTCTGCTTTTGCTTCTTCTTTAATAGTTGATTTGACATCAATATTATTGATTAATTCTTTACCGTTATCTTTAGCTGTATTGACTGCTTCATCTGTTGTTGCATTGTCGATTGCTTGTTTTGCTTTATCTGCTTCTTTTTCAACTTCTGACTTAGCTTTGTCTTTTTCTTCAACTGTCATATTTGAAGAGTCAATTGCTGATTTTTTATTGTTAGCTACTTGGGCGATTTCCGCTTTTGCTGCTTCTTTAACTTTTGAATTTGTATTAACGTTGTTGATTGAGTCTTTTCCGTTGTCTTTTGCGTTAGTAACTTCAGAATCTGTTGTCGCATTGTCGATTGCGTTTTTAGCTTCAGTTGCTTCTTTTTCGACTTCTTCTTTTGCCTTAGCTTTTTCCTCGTCCGTCATATTTGACGCATCGATTTCGGCTTTTTTGTCGTTAGCTACTTGGTCAATTTCTGCTTTCGCTTTTTCTTTAGTAGTTGATGTCGTATCAATATCATTAATTGACTCTTTGCCGTTATCTTTTGCTGTATTGACTGCTTCGTCTGTTGCCGCATTGTCAATTGCGTTTTTAGCTTCAGTTGCTTCTTTTTCGACTTCTTCTTTTGCCTTAGCTTTTTCTTCGTCTGTCATATTTGAAGCATCAATTTCTGCTTTTTTATTGTTAGCTGTTTGGTCGATTTCGGATTTAGCATTTTCTTTGACTTTTGACGTTGTATCTACGTTATTGATTGAGTCTTTTCCACTATCTTTTGCGTTAGTAACTTCCGAATCTGTTGTCGCTTGGTCAATCTCTTGTTTTGCCTTACCTGCTTCTTTGTCGACTTCTGACTTAGCTTTTTCTTTTTCTTCATCTGTCATATTTGAAGTCTCGATTTCGGCTTTTTTATCGTTAGCTACTTGGGCGATTTCTGCTTTTGCTTCTTCTTTGATTTTTGAATTTGTATTAACGTTGTTGATTGAGTCTTTTTCGTTGTCTTTTGCGTTATTAACTTCGGTATCTGTTTTTTCATTATCAATCAATTGTTTTGCCTTATCTGCTTCTTTATTAACTTCTTCTTTTGCTTTAGCTTTTTCCTCGGCTGTCATATTTGAAGAGTCAATTGCTGATTTTTTATTGTTAGCTACTTGGGCGATTTCCGCTTTTGCTGCTTCTTTAACTTTTGAATTTGTATTAACGTTATTGATTGAGGCTTTGCCACTATCTTTTGCGTTAGTAACTTCTGCATCTGTTGTCGCTTGGTCAATCGATTGTTTTGCCTTGTCTACTTCTTTATCAACTTCGGCTTTGGCTTTATCTTTTTCCTCGTCCGTCATATTTGACGCATCGATTTCGGCTTTTTTGTTGTTAGCTACTTGGGCGATTTCTGCTTTTGCTGCTTCTTTGACTTTTGAATTTGTATCAATATTGTTTACTGCTTCTTTTCCGTTATCTTTAGCTGTGTTTACTTCGGCATCTGTTGTCGCATTGTCGATTGCTTGTTTTGCCTTGTCTGATTCTTTATTAACCTCTTCTTTTGCCTTAGCTTTTTCCTCGTCCGTCATATTTGACGCATTGATTTCGGCTTTTTTGTTGTTAGCTACTTGGGCGATTTCCGCTTTTGCTGCTTCTTTGACTTTAGACGTTGTATTAACATTATTGATTGTTTCTTTACCACTATCTTTAGCGTTAGTAACTTCTGCATCTGTTGTCGCATTGTCAATTGTCTGTTTTACCTTGTCTGCTTCTTTTTCAACTTCTGACTTAGCTTTGGCTTTTTCCTCGGCTGTCATATTTGAAGCATCGATTTCGGCTTTTTTATCGTTAGCTACTTTATCTATTTCTGCTTTGGCATTTTCTTTAGTAGTTGATGTTGTATCTACATTGTTGATTGATTCTTTTCCACTATCTTTAGCGTTAGTAACTTCAGCATCTGCTGTCGCTTGGTCAATCGATTGTTTTGCCTTGTCTGCTTCTTTATTAACTTCGGCTTTGGCTTTTTCTTTTTCCTCTTCTGTCATATTTGAAACATCTATTTCTGCTTTTTTATCTTTAACTGCTTGGGCGATTTCTGCTTTTGCTTCTTCTTTAATAGTTGATTTGACATCAATATTATTGATTAATTCTTTACCGTTATCTTTAGCTGTATTGACTGCTTCATCTGTTGTTGCATTGTCGATTGCTTGTTTTGCTTTATCTGCTTCTTTTTCAACTTCTGACTTAGCTTTGTCTTTTTCTTCAACTGTCATATTTGAAGAGTCAATTGCTGATTTTTTATTGTTAGCTACTTGGGCGATTTCCGCTTTTGCTGCTTCTTTAACTTTTGAATTTGTATTAACGTTATTGATTGAGGCTTTGCCAATATCTTTTGCGTTAGTAACTTCCGAATCTGTTGTCGCCTGGTCAATTGATTGTTTTGCCTTGTCTACTTCTTTATTAACCTCTTCTTTTGCCTTAGATTTTTCTTCGTCTGTCATATTTGAAGCCTCAATTTCCGCTTTTTTATCATTAGCTACTTGGGCGATTTCCGCTTTTGCTGCTTCTTTGACTTTTGAATTTGTATCAATATTGTTTACTGCTTCTTTTCCGTTATCTTTAGCTGTGTTTACTTCGGCATCTGTTGTCGCATTGTCGATTGCTTGTTTTGCCTTGTCTGCTTCTTTATCTACTTCTGACTTAGCTTTTTCTTTTTCTTCAGCTGTCATATTTGACGTGTCGATTGCTGATTTTTTGTCTTCTACAGCTTTATCTATTTCTGATTTTGCACTAGATTTCTCGTTATTTAAGGCAATTTCTCTAGCATTATTTTCAGAACCATTTAAACCTACTAAAGCATTATTAATCTTATTTAAAGCTTCATTAACCTCATCTTGATTTGCATTAGGATTATTTAAAACATTTCTTCCTTCAGAAATAACTTTATCATACTTATCTTTTTTATCTTTATCTGCTTTAACGTAATCAATGCTGCTATGAACTTGATCGTTATTACCTACTTTTTCTCTAAGCTCCTTTTTTACAACTACGCTAATATTAAACGTTACAGGATCCGATACATTACTCGCTATATCTGTTGCAGAGATAGTAATAATATAGTTTCCTGGTGTGCTTGCTATTCCTTTTATTGTTTTTGTCTCATCATCATATACTAATCCAGTAGGTAATCCTACAACATTCACTGTATCAACTCTAATATTATCGTTTGATACAACTGAAATATTAACTTGGTTATCTTTTTCTACTGTTATATTATCAATTGAAGATACTGTTGGTTTTTCATCATCTACAGTTACTATTGTTGTATATGTTGCTACTGCCGTACGTACTACTGGATTTCCTAAATTATCTGCTCCAACTTGCCAATCTAAACCTATAGAAATTGTATGGTTCCCAACAAATGTTAATTCCGGACTAAAAGTTACATCTCCTGTTAACTGATTTAATACATATTTTCCTTTCCCTGCTACTGTTAATTCAGAAACTTTGTTATTAGTAGCTGGATCAATTAAATATATTTTATTTATGTTTGTAGGTGTAATATTTTCACTAACTGTGCTGTTATCATTACTATTATCTTGCTTAAACAAAATAGTTGTATTTTGAATTTGATATTGTTTACCTGTTGTTTGTTTATTATCTGTTAGAACTCTTGGTATAATAACTTCTGGAATATAAGATGCATCCATTGTTTTACCATAAACTGTATTAGTATTTACTAATCCAGAATTTTCATCTGCTGTCCATCCTGTACTTACTCCATTTGTATCCCAAGCTCTAATAACTACTCCCGTTGCTTTACCAACAAAGTCTGAAACTGGTACAAATGTAATTTCACCTGTAGTATTATTTAATTGATAAACACCTTCATTAGCAATAATTAATTTATTATCATTTACTTCATTCCCATTAACTACAAATTTATAGGTCTTGTTACTATCTAAATAATTGTTCGTATTAACATCATACATACGTTTACCATAAGCATTGAAGACAACTATTGCAGATTGTTGTTGCCCTTTATAGCCAATAGTTTCTTTCTTGCTCCCTCTAGGCGGAATTGTTTGTTGAATCTGAAAATCTTCAACTTCTCCAGAATAAGCAAGACCAGTAGGATTCTCAATATCAGCCTTATCCAGGGCAATTCTTACACGACCACCTAAAGTTAATTTAGTTAAATCTACATTTTGGGGAATATCATGAAATGTAAATTTAATTTTTTGATTATTTCCAGTTACTAAAGCTATATTAGAAGCCTCAGCATCTGTATTGAAAGTCCCATCTCCATCAAAATCAATAAAAGCACGTGCATAAGCATTTGCAGAACCGTTATTACTTGCAATAACAGTAAATTCATAAGTAGACTCATCTGCTTTTTTTAGAGAATAATTACCATTAGTATTATTACCGTCTTTATCTACTGTAACATCGTCCCCCAAAAGTTGCCTAGTTCCCTCGTCTGCTACACCAGATTTATCATCTTGTTCCCAAGGTGTAATAGATGAATTATTAGATATAATATCAATATCAGGAGCTACTTTTCCTAAATATGGCTGTTGCTGATCTCCAGCATTACCTTTAGAAATTGAATGAGTTGCATTTCCATATGAATCAGTAGCATCTCCCTCGTCAAAAATAGCAAAACCTAACATAGCACCTTGCTTACCTCTAGAATTTAGATAAACACCTATATTACTAGCATTACGTGTTAACACTACTGGAACCGATTGCCTTTCTGAAATTGATGATTTAATAGGTCCAAAAATTTTCGTACCTAAACCATCAATATTCTGTCCACTGTTATTTTTGGTATGCCATCCTGGATCTTCGCTCCAAGTAGTACCAAACCAATTAGTAGTTTTTTTTCTAGCACTATCAGGAAAATAATCATCATAACTATTTACAGTATATGAACTTCTGGTATTACTATTTGTAAGTTCTGTTAATAACTCAAAATCTTCACCATCTGTAGTATATATTTCTAATTCTGATTCTGTAGGTTCTTCCCCTGTCATTAAAACAACATTGGCTGGAACAACTTTTCCATTTAATTTTGCAGAAACTTTGAATTCAACACCTACATTATCTCCATTATTCTGAGCTTCAATAACAGTTTTACCTCTAGTATCTAACCCAGAAGATTTAGCAGATGAATATCTTCCTTGAGTAGTTAAGATAATATTTGCCTCTGCATTTGTATTATTGTTGTAATTTTTTCCATTTACTTTATAGTTAGCACCTCCACGATTCCTATATAAATCAGTAGAATTGAAAGGGCGTAACTTTGTAACCTCTAGTGTTACTTCATATCCTGGCATAACTTCTTTTACAAATTTTGTTCCTACTTGAAGAGTATTACCACTACCTATATTAGAAAGTGCAGTAGTATCACTAAAATCTAAAAATACAATTTGTTTTGCAAGACGTGCTGCTCCTGTTCCTAAATATTTTTTATAATTTTGAGATGAATCTTCTATCGCTGTGTTAACATTATTTGAACGAAATGATGACCTAATCTCTGTAATACTACTTCTACTATTATTCTCTGGTACCTCTTCTTTTTTAATAATGTTTGTTTCTTTTTCACTTATACTAGAATTTATAATCTCTGACAGTTTTAACTCTTTAACTACTGTTTTTTCTGGCGACAATACACCCGTAATAGAATCTGAATATTTTATTATAGCTGTCCCATCATTTCCTACTGTTATTATTGATTCTATAGGTAATTCTGGATTAGCTTTTCTAATTGCAGCTTCTATCGATGATTTCTCAAAAGAGGTTAAATTTAATAAATCTACTACTGTTGTCTTTTCTGGCTCAGAAATAATTATTTTTTTATTAATTTCTCTATCATTAACTTTAGATTCTTTATCTTGTTCTTTATTATATGATAAAGTTAACTCATTATCACGTATTGATGTTGCTTGAGCAGTAGAATTTGAAGATGCCACTAAAGATATAAACGTTCCAATAAGAACACTAGCTACCCCAAAGTGATACTTCCTTAATGAAAATCGTTGCTTTCTCTTCTTATTTTTTAAAAAATTAATCATAAAATTCTCCTTAAAATATGCTATAAAACTTTGTAAAAGACAATACTCTTCCATTGTATACAACTAAGATTATATCTAGATAACTTCACATTGTCAATTTTATAAACTTATTTATATTAAAATTTTATAATAATCTAAAGATATTTTATTATTTACTATTACCTCTCAAAATAGATACTCTAAATTTATAGTTATTTTAATTATAAATTACAAATAAAATATATTTCCTAAAATACACATATAAAAATTATTTAACAGTTAAATAGTTAACGTGCGAAAAAATAATTATTAGTGATATTAAAGGTATATATTATTTCCCTATAATAAAAATTATATATTATGTAAGATTTTGCAATTAAGACTCTTAAGGTATATAATTATTATAAAAGACAATAAGGAGAACTTAACTATGAAAAAAAAACAAAAATTACATTAGCCGTTCTATCTGCTTGGATACTTATTAGTACATAATCACACCAAATGATTGTAAATGGCAAGAAGTTAATACTGTTGACTCTATTAATAGTAATATAGATTACAGTAAATATCTAATTCCAGACGAAAAAATCCCTAACAAAAATGACGATAACGAAATAATAACTATCGAAGATCCTAACCTAAGAAGAGGAGTTAACGAATTATATCATAGAGAACAAAATTCAAGCATAACAAAAAGAAAAATGAGGAGAATGCATTATATATCTCCAGAAATATGCCAAGTTCACAACAACTCTGAATATGGAGTTAAAGAAAAATGAGGAGAATGCATTATATATCTCCAGAAATATGCCAAGTTCACAACAACTCTGAATATGGAGTTAAGGTAAAATCATTATTAGGACTTGAACACGCAGAAAATCTAGAAATTTTAAGTATGGTAAATCAATCTTTTACAGATATAAGTCCCTTAGAAATATAAAAAATTTAAAAGTAATTGATTTTAGAAATGCTAGTACAAATGGAACAGATGCAATTACTGACTTATCTCCTTTAGAAAATCTTACAAATTTAGAAGAAATAAACTTATATCGTTCAAGACCTACATCTTTAGAACCCTTATAAACTTAATGCCGCTTCAAATATAAACTCTTTAGAATTTGCAAAAGATATGAGTAAATTAGAATATCTTGATGTAGACTATAATCATATAAGCGATGTACCCCCCGCTAGAAAAACTTACAAATCTAAGAACTTTACACATCGAAAATGAATTTAACGCTAGAGAGAAATATAGCACTATTACTAATATAGAGTCGTTAAAAAATTTGATAAAATTAGAAGAACTATATCTCTAATCATAGTGTTGAAGATATTAACATCATAAAAAATATGCCTAATCTAACAAGATTTCAAGCAATGGGGAACAAAATCACCAACTTTGAACCATTGTTAGAACTAAAAAAATTATCAACAGCTTGGATCACCAATAACCCCACACTTCTAGAAAATAATGACAACAATTTACAAAAAGCAAAAGAACTATTTTACAAAATTAATAACGTAGATGATAACCAAAATACATCTAATAACAAAAATAATAAGTTAAATTCTGATAACTCAAGTAATTCTAATGACAATACAGGAATAAATAATCAAAATAATAACCATACTTTAGGAGATAATCAACCTGAAAAAAACAATACTTTATCTCAAAAAAGTTCAGACAGTAACAATCAAGAATCTAACAACTCAAGTAAAAAACTAACACTAAATTAACTAATACAGGTCAAAAAATAGCCGATTTAGGTACGTTAGGCATACTTACAGTTTTAGGAGTATTATATAATATCCTAAGAAAAAAACTAAGTAAGTTACGTTAATATCAAAAAAGCAGTAAAAACTAAATTCTACTGCTTTTTTGATACTTTATTATAAATTATTATTAGTTACTTATATTATATACTACAATCTTTGGCGTGCATCTAATGCTCTACGCAATGCTTGTCCTATATAGTTAATACACAACGCTAATACCAGAATAGACAATGCTGCCGGTAACCAAATATACATTTTATTAACTAAAATATCAGCATCTTTCGCATAAGATAACAATGTACCTATACTAGGTGTTCCTGCCGGAAGACCAAATCCTAAATATGTCAAGGCTACTTCTGTTCCCATATTTATAACCAAAAGTAACGTTGCTTCTACTATAATTATAGATGCTATATTAGGTAATATGCCTTTAAACATAATTGTAAGATCACTTGTTCCCATAGTTTTTGAAGCTAGGACATAATCACGACGTGATTCCGATAATGCTTTACTACGTACCAAACGAGTTATACTCATCCAAGATAGTGCAGATAGCATCAAAATAAAACTAATTACGCCATATCCTCTAAAAATACTAACAAATACTATTATAATCATAAGATACGGTAATATAGTTAAGAAGTCGACAACTCGCATAACCATATTATCTATCTTACCACCATAGTAAGAAATCACTAATCCGACTAATGTACCAAATGATATAATTATAGCAGTTACTACTAAAGAGATTAGCATTGAATTAGCAATACCCATCATTAACCATCCAAATACAGAATGTCCTCCTGCATCAGTTCCTAATAAATAACCATCTTCTCCAGGTAGTAAAAATCTATTTAAGATATTTACCTCATGATACTCTGCTCTTATCCCTGTTACACTAATATAAATATTAAACAATATTACAAACGTTATAATAGATGCTAATACAATAAATGCAGTCATAGCAACTTTATCTTTTTTAAACTCACGAGCTACAACCGAAAATGCCGAAGGATAATTAGTTACAGCTTTATTATTTTTTTGTTCTGTCATTTTATAATCCTCCTAATCTAACTTAATTCTTGGGTCTACTATTGCCATAATAATATCTGACAATGCACTTCCAACTAAAGTAAGTACCCCAGAGAACAACATTAACGTTGTAACAACACTATAATCACGATCTGTTATTGATTTATAGAATAACTCTCCCATTCCAGGATATCCAAAAATTGTTTCAACAAAGATACCACCGGCGAAAAGACCTGTTATCGTAAATCCAAAGAATGCCGCAATCGGTAAAATTGAGTTTCTAAAAATATGTTTTGAATAAACTTTATTTATAGGAACTCCTTTACTACGAGCAGTTTTTACATAATCACTTTGTTTTGCTTCAATAACTTCATTTCGTAAGTATTGAATAGTTCCAACTGTTCCTAGTAGTGCCATCGTAGTTGCAGGTAAAATTAAGTGATGCAATTTATTTAAGAAATATGCAAAAGTACCCGGCTCAATTCCTAAATCTACCGAACCACTAGTTGGGAACCATCCCAAAGTAAAGCCAAATAATAAAATCATTACTAAGTATAAAACGAAATTTGGAATAGATAAAGCTATGAATGTGTATAAGTTAATTGCTTTATCTAATTTTGAGTTATTGTATCGTCCTGCATACATACCTAAAGGTATAGCTATTAAATATGTCAAGAATGCTGTTAATAAAGAAAGATTTAAAGTATTAAAAATTCTTTCTCCTATTAATGTACTAACCGACTTACCTGTAACATAACTTAGTCCAAAATCTCCATGAACAAAATCTTTAAGCCAAGTTAAATATTGTTGATACCAAGGATCATAAAAACCTTTAGCTATTCTTATTTGTTCAATTTGGTCTTGAGAAATTTTAGGATTTTCTGCTAATCCACTGAAAGGATCCCCAGGCATTAGTTTTGCCATTCCAAAAACTAAAATACTAAGAATAAATAATTGAGGAATCATAATTAAAAAACGTTTTAAAACTACTTTCCACATTATTCTTCTCCTCCTTTCATAGCAACATAGTGTGTATCCGTTAATTTCTTCAAGGCGTACACTTTTCCTTCTGAATCAAAATAATCTGAGTAGTGTTTTTCGTACTCTTCTTCTACTGCTTTACGAATTTTAATATTTTCTTTAGCTTTATCCAAGTTCGTGCTAGGAATAGCTGCAATTAATCTTTTCGTATAAATATGCTGAGGGTTTGTATAAATATCTTCTCTTGTCCCTCTTTCTACTATACGTCCACGATACATAATGTATATGTAATCACACATATGTTTTACTACTCCCAAATCGTGAGAAATAAATAAATAACTTATATTGAAATCTCTTTGAATTTTTTTCATAAAGTTAAGAACTTGGGCTTGTACCGAAAGGTCAAGTGCTGATACCGGCTCATCCGCTACTATAAGGCGTGGGTTACAAGCTATAGCACGCGCAACTCCTATACGTTGTCTTTGCCCTCCAGAAAATTCAAAAGGATACTTATAAAGAACATCCTCTCCCATACCAACTATCGACAAAAGTTCTATAACTCGTTTGCGAGTATCTTCTTCTGACAATTTATCAAAATTTTTAATAGGTTCTGATATTATATCTATTATTCTTTTTCTAGGATTCAAACTAGACATAGCATCTTGGAAAATCATCTGAACATCTTTGTTATAATTTAATTTTTTTCTATTAGCTTTTTTAGTAACTTCTTCGCCTTTATAAACTATACTACCAGACGTAGCATTTTCTAATCCTAAGACTACTTTTCCTACTGTAGTTTTACCACTACCACTTTCTCCTATTAACCCGTAAGTTTTTCCAGGTTCTATTTCTATATCTACACCATCTACTGCGTGTACATAACTTTGTATAGTGTTAAAGAATCCGCCACGTATTGGATAGTGAACTTTTAAGTTTTCAATTTTCAACATTACTCAGCGTCCTCCTCAAATTTAAAGTGTTTGTAACAAGTACATCTTACAAAGTGTCCTTCCTCTACCTCGTGTAAAGTAGGATTATCTTCGTGATCATCTTCTTTTAGTTGTGGTACACGAGGTGCAAATCTACAACCTTTTCGGTCTAAATTCTTCAGTGATGGTACCATCCCTTCTATTGCATACAAGTCATCATTGCTGTCATCATCAAATTGTGGAATACTACGCAATAAACTTCTTGTATAAGGATGCTTTGGATTTTTAAATATTTGTTCAGCAGTTCCAAGTTCCACAACTTCTCCTGCATAAAGAACAGCTACTCGATTGGCCATTTCTGCTACAACACCTAAGTCGTGTGTTATTAATATAACTCCTGCTTGCATTTCTGCCTGTAGTTGTTTCAATAAATCTAAAATTTGTGCTTGAATAGTAACATCTAGTGCTGTTGTTGGCTCATCTGCAATTATTATTTTCGGTTTACAAGATAGAGCTATGGCTATCATAACACGTTGTCTCATTCCTCCAGATAATTCGTGAGGATATTGTTTTGCACAACGTTCTGGATAAGGTATTCCTACTTGTGTAAGTAACTCGATAACACGATTTTGTCTTTCTTCTTTATTTAACTCTGTATGATAGATAAGTGCTTCTTCTATTTGTGTTCCTATTCTTTGCAGTGGATTTAAAGAAGATAAAGGATCTTGGAAAATCATTCCTATCTCTTTACTTCTTATACTATTTAATTCTTCTTCTGTCATATCTAACAAATTCTTTCCGTTATAAATAACTTCTCCTTTAGAAAGTGTTAGATTTTCATTATGTAATCCCATGACAGTAGTCGCCAATGTAGATTTACCACATCCACTTTCTCCTACTATCGCAAGAACTTCATTACTATGCAAATCCAAACTAACATTGTCAACTGCATTAAAATAGTCATCTTTTATTCTAAATGCTGTTTCCAAATTTTTTATTTCTAATAACTTTTTCACTAAATGACCCCTTTCATGAGTATTAAAGTCTATAATCCTAATATACTAACAATTAAATTTACATAGTATATATATTATAAGATTTTTTGCAAAATTGCAATAGAAAATTGGTAAATTATAACTAAATTTTCTGATTATTTGAAAAACAATTTGCTTTGTATAAAAATTTAACTTATTTATTGTAAAATATAATTAATAGACAGTACAAAAGAATAGCGATGAATTTTTACTAGTAAATATCTTTACTATAAAACTCCTCATAACAGAGCATACTAAATTCATCACTATAACTTCAAAAAATATTTATAATATTTAAAATAATTATTTAGGCTAAATTTATACTAACATAAATAATGTTTCAACTCAAAATTATGTTATATTTTCTTACACGCTAATTATTTTTGTCGGTTCGTCTGGATCAGTATCCAAAATTTTTAAATTTTCTTCACAGTCAAAACCATATTCACCAAGTATATTTCTAGTTGTCATAGCCGCTAATTCTTTTGTGTTATTTTCTTTACTCAAATGAGCCAAAAAGATATTTTTCGTACTATCACCTATTATTCTCGTCAAATAGTTAGCAGAGTCTGTATTGGATAAATGTCCTTGATCTGATAAAATACGTTGCTTCGTTTTCCAAGGATATGAACAACTAAGCAAAATATTTTCTTCGTGATTACTTTCATATATTAGCGTATTAGAGTTTTTTATATTATCAATCATCTTGTCGGATACATATCCTGTATCTGTCAAAATACTAACCTTTCTCCCCATTCTTTCAAATGTATAAAATTGTGGATTAGCTGCATCATGGCTAACACCAAAACTACTCACAGTAACTCCTTGTATATCACGAACTTCATCTTTTTCAAAATGAAATTTTAAATCTGTCTTTATATCTCCTATACTCATATTATCCCACGTTAATTTATTTGCAAAAACTGGTATATTATACTTACGCGCCAGCACTCCTACACCTTTTATATGATCAATATGCTCATGAGTAACAAAAATATGTTTAATATCTTTAATATCTCTATCAATCTTGTTAAGATTCTCTATTATTTTTTTCCCTGTTAGTCCTGCATCAACAAGACAACTAAATTCTCCATCTTCTATATATATACTATTTCCACTACTGCTACTTGCCAAAATAGAAACTTTCACCTATAACCTCCTTATTTTTTATCTTAATATAATATTATATCACTTTTTACTTTTTTAATTACTACTAATTTATATATAAAATATACATTATTAAAAATTTTTCTTGTATTATACCATTTTTTTATAATAACTAAAATTATTTACTACAAATATTATAGCGACAAGAAAACATTTTAGTGTCTACTTGTCGCTATAATTTTAATAATATATGTAGTAAAAAATTACTATACTTTTATTTATTAAGTATTTTTGTGTTAAATGCATCTACATAATAAACATTTGTTTTTCCATCAGTTTTAACTTCTACCTTCCAAGTTGGTATTAATACTTGATTAGTTAACTGTGAAACATAACTGTAATATCCTATCTCCGAAATTACCTCACTATTATTTGGGATATAGTTTTCGTGATACAATTTATAAACTGCTTGTCTATAATTAGCTATAATGTTAATATTTTCTTGCTTAAATTCATCTAAAGCAGTCTGCGTAAAACTTACTACATCTCCGTTAGACTCTACTTTAAATTGAACAACTGCATTGTTATTATCATAAACCTTTAGACCATCTATTACTTGACGATAGGTTATAAGTTTCTTGCTTTCATCATAATTATCAAAGGCATAATAACTTGTTTTAGTAACTTCTGTGTTCAAAAATGAATTTAGTAACTCTTTATAGTTATCTCTATTCACATTAGCTATAACTTTTTCTGTCGTAACAGATAATTTTATAATATCATTTTGAGTAACAGTTTCATAGCTATGCTCTCCTTTTATATCAACGGGTGATGTTATTGTTTTTACAGTAGCATTGACATAACCTAGTGAATCTTTTTTTATTGTTGGCTCAACTATCGTTATATTATTGCTTTGAAGAGATTTGATTATTGCATCTTTCTCTTTGTAAACTTCTGCCTTATTTTTGTACATAGTATATCCGTAAATAGATACTAAAATTATATTCAAAATTAAGAAAAGATAGATAAATAATGTTTTGATTTTACTCCATTCCATTATATTTCTCCCTTCTTAACTTTATCTTTAATATCATTTAGTTGTAGATATTTTCCATTATACTTTATATACCAAGTTGGAGTATAGATTAATCTACTATTTTCTTTATCGTATTTCTTATCATATCCTAATCCAATATCTTCTACTAAAGACAAATCAAGATTACTATAGACGTAATTTAGCACCGCGTCCGTATTTTCAACAGAAAATACTTTCATCTTTGTTGAAGATATTTGCGTATCTCTTAATATTTTCGGATAACTTATGGTATAAACGCTTTCTTTATTTACTTGGGCACTAAGATTACTAATTATATCGTTAGAAAATACTAAACCTTCTTGATAAACTTCACTATATTCTATCTTATTGTTTTTTATAGATGTAGGCGTGTAGGATAAATCTGGTAGATACCCTATCACTAAGAAACTTGATGATATCGAATGCACATCTAATTCATCTTTCGCAATATCGTTATTTGTTCGTATAACGTTAGAAGGATTGATATATGTTATTTCCGTGGCTTTCTCTCTCAATATAGAGTATCCATCTGTAGCTTCTTTTGTATCATTATCTACATTACTTACTTTTATATCACTATTCGTCGCAAATATGTTTTGTGCTACACTGTTTATATCAACAGTTTTGACACTATACTCATCACTATAATAATCACTAATTGTATCTTTTAAGTAAATTGTACGGTCATTATTTATAGTATATTTAGAATAGAATGAACTATGGTTATTAAAAATAGTTTCTATGTAATCATAAATATCTCGTTCAAATTCTATTTGCATATAAGTATCTGAATTTTTCTTATATAAATATATTATATTTTTTGTACTATCTGATATTAGAACTGTATCAAAAGATATACTATTAGATTGATTGTATTCTCCAGAATATATAAATTGTGATGATATCGTATCTACCAAATAGTTATAATGTAAACTATAATATGTATTACTTTTATCCAAAATATCGTTTATACTTTTGGTTCTAATTCTCGTAGCTGAAATTTCTGAATCTACTATTGCCTTCATTATTGCTTTTATACCATTTACATTTTTTACACCTTGAACATTTGATGTCTTTATAATTGCATTTTCTGCTGCAGGCTCCTCCCTATTACCATTGTGTTCTTTAATTATAATATTAGGAGAAAGAAGATTTAAACTATTATTTTTTAATTTTTCTTTTTCTTGAATTTCTTGTTTATTGTTTGTTAATCCTAATAACTCATAATCCGATTTACTTCTAACTATAGATAATGTAAGAACTATACTACTTATTACCAAAAGTAATAATAAAATAGTTTTTATCGTTTCTTTTCTTTTTTCCATAGTTCCTCCTTACTCCCAATCATCTGTAAGATTTTCCGACGGTAGCATTACAAATATTATAGTTCCATAGCCTTCTCTACTTTGAGCCCAAATTCTACCTTTATGTGCTTCTATTATATATTTCGATAAAGCTAGCCCTAAACCTGTTCCTCCCATACTACGTTGTCTACTCTTATCAACACGATAAAATCTATTAAATATTTTGTCTATATGGGCTAAAGGAATACCTATCCCCTCATCTTTTATAGAAATACTTACTCTGTTTTGATTGTAGTTTTGGCGAACTCTAACTGTAATATTTTTTCCGTTTGGAGAATATTTCACTGCGTTGTTAATGATATTGTCAAACACTTGAATTAATTTATCCTGATCACCTTCTACAAATACAGGATCGCTTGGTAAATAAAGTGCAAATATTTTATCTGTATGTGTAATTTGGAATCTATCTACTATTCTTTCAATTAGTTTGTTTATATCAATAAGTTCCTTGTCATAATGTTCTTCTTTTATATCCATTTTTCCGAGTTGCATCAGCTCTTCAACCATACGTATCATACGGGTAGTTTCTTTTTGAATGGTATCTATAAATACTGGCGCTAAATTCTTATCATTTATGACACCATCTTCTAGCGCTTCAACATAACTACTCATTGTCGTTAGCGGCGTTCGTAATTCGTGAGATACTGTTGAAACAAAATCTCGCCTTTCTTTTTCTTGACGTTCCTGATCAGTTACATCATAAATAACGATTATATAACCTTCTGATTTAAATGTTGAGAAAGATTTACTATCTAAATTATCTGCTATAATACCATTAAACTCTATTCTATATAACAATTCTTCGTTATTATCTGATATAGAAACTAACAAGCTATTTTCTACTTCTAGTATCTCTTCTATAGTGTTATAATCAGTAATATTTAATATTTCTAAACAGTTTTTACCGATGTATATATCTCTACCACTTCCATAAAGCATCTGTTTTGCACTATCATTAATAAGCACTATTCTTCCGTTACTATCAGTAGCAATTATTCCGTCCATCATACTATTGATAATAGTAGAAAGTTTTCTTCTTTCTGATTCTGTAATACGTTGTTCTTCCTTTATCTGTTTAGAAATTTTATTAAAGGCTATTGCTAAATCTCCAATTTCGTCTTTAGTATTTATTCCCTTAATCTCTTCATAGTTTCCGTCAGCCATTTCCTTAACTTGCGAACTCATTTTTTCAATAGAATTAGTAATAGTTTTTGACGCAAAGAAACCAATAAATACTGTTGCTACCATAGAAAATAAAGTACCTATTATAAATATATTAGATACATCATCTATATCAGAATAAACACTACCTATATCACTCATTATATAGGTTGCACCAACTACTTCATCTCCGCTTTTTATCGGACTAGAATAAACCCAATATATTCTCTGATTTTCGTCTATCTGTTCTTTACTAGCACTTTCTCCTGTTTTGATTACTTGACTTACTATCGGATCAACAGATCTTTTACCTAAGTAATTTTCACTACTATTTGTAGTAGATGAAGCTATTATTTTTAAATCTTTGTCTACTACATTAACCATCAGTAATTTTGTAGTAGAAAATTCACTAACTATCTTTCTTATATTACTTTCTATTTGTTGTTTTTCTTTGTCATCTAAAGGATTTTTAGTCAATTCTTCCATGGCATTATAGTTTAGTTTTTTTTCTTGTTCAACTATAGTATTTTGGAAATTTGTTACGTTTTTAGTTTTTAGCTGCGTTGTAAAATATAAACCTATTAACTGTAAAGAAATTATATTTACTAAAACATATACAACTAAAAACTTAAAGCGAATAGACGTAAAAAATCTCTTATTTTGCTTAAAACTAAGAGCCATATTCTACTCTTCCTCTCCCATAAAATAACCAACTCCACGTCTTGTCATTATATAAAGTGGATTAGAAGCATCATCCTCTATCTTTTCTCTAAGGCGTCTTACTGTAACATCCACAGTACGAACATCCCCAAAATAATCATAGCCCCAAACTGTCTGCAACAAATTTTCTCTAGTTAAAACTTGTCCTTTATGCTTAGCTAAATAATAAAACAAATCAAACTCTCTTCTAGTAAGCTCTATTTGTTCTCCGTGTTTTTTTATAGTATATGCCTCAGGATATATTACTATATCTCTTATTTTAAGATCATTATTAGGTGTCTCCTCTTTTTCCTCTACCTTTTTGGTTATTCTTCTCAAATTGACTTTTACCCTTGCCATTAATTCTCTAGTAGAGAAAGGCTTTGTTACATAGTCATCAGCTCCAAATTCCAAACCTAAAACTTTATCTATCTCACTATTCTTTGCTGTTAGCATAATAATAGGAACATCCATCTTATGTCTTATTTCTCGACATACTTCCATACCATCTTTTTTCGGTAACATTAAATCTAACAATATCAAATCAGGTTCTTCACTAAAAGCTAGTTCTACTGCTTTTTCACCATCATGAGCCATTATCACTTCATAGCCTTCTTTTTTTAAATTAAAATCCAAAATTTTTGCTATAGGCTCCTCATCATCAACTACTAATATTTTATAAAGCGTCATAGTTACTTCCTTCCTATATTAAGTATCAAAAATTTAATCAAAACTACTTAAACATTACAGTTTTCAAATAGTTTTCAATAAGTTACGTTTAATATACCATTTTTTTGTATATTTTTCCACTAATACTGTATTTATATACTATTTATACAATATATTAAACTATTTAATAAGTATTTTCACTTCACAATATTATTCGATAACATTTTCTATATAAAGATATATCTTTTACATTAAATATTGTAATACTATTAACAACACACATATCACATTTACAAAAAAATTCGGAAGTCCTATAAAAAGACTACCGAATTTTTACTATATTATGAATAAGAAATTAAGCGAATATTTGTACTCCGTAATATTGATTTCCTACTTTTAAAACTTTTATTGCTACTGAAGTAAAGTTTGGATTTAACATAGCTGCATTATGGCTAGCTGATGTCTTCCAGAAATTCATCATTCCTTGAGCTCCATTCATACTATAAGCTAGGTTCTCACCTCTTGCTCCAAGTCCAGTAAAGGCTGTAATCCATGATGATCCATCAAGTCTAGCATGCAATGCCATTCCTGAAGGAATTCCAGATTTTACTTTTGTAGCAAATTCATTAGCACGAACTTCCGCCCCTGCAAGTAAAGAGTTGTTAACAGCTAATGCAGGCAATCCGTTAGCAGCACGGTGTGCATTTAATTGCTGTAATACTTTTGCAGCCTCTGCACTTTCTTCATTTCCTTGTACAGTAGCTTGTGGTTGCGAAACTGCTGGATTTGTTACTTGAACAGTAGGGCGTGCCGTTCTTAAAACATTATTTGTTGGTTGTACATTATTAACTTTGTTTACATCTACTGTTTCAGCAACTTTGTTAGTTTCTTGTTTTGGTTCTTCTTTAACTTCTGGTTGTGGAGTTTCTACTGGTTGTACTTCTTCTTTTGGTTCTGCTACAACTGGAGCTTCTTCTTTTGGCTCTTCTTCAACTTGTTCTCCATTTTCATTATTAGCCACTGCATTATCTGTTTCTTCTGATTTAGGTTCTTCAGATACTGGAGCTTCTGGAGCAACATCTCCTCCTTGTGTTGCTGATCCATTAGGTTCTACTACTTCTGGCTTCTCTATATCGTAACTAATAGTAGTTTCTACGTTATAACCTTTAATCATTCCGTTTAACTTCAATGTTTCTCTTACAACAGAAGTTTTTGGTAATTGTTTTTGTTTCTCAGCTTGTTCTGCAACTATTTCTAGTTCAAAAGAAACACTTTCTCCTGCTTTTAGAGAGACTTGCTTGAACACAAATGTTTGGTTGTTGCTAGCTTTTGCTCTAACAGACAGATTATTAACATCTTTAGTAGCTGTAACTACTACATAATTTTTCCCATCTTTCTCTGTTAATTGTGCTTTAACATTTTGGTTTCCAGTTTCTACATTTACTTTAGCAATTTCAGTTGCTACTGTAACTTTTTCTCCGTTATATCCTGATAATAAAATTGTACTCGCTAATAATCCACTTGTTATTTTTAATGTTCTTTTCATAAATGCTATACCTCTCAATTTATTCCACAAATTTATTGTTTTTAATCTGCGTAATTTTAATCTAAATTTTTACTCAATATAAATACCTAAGTACAATTATAAATAAGGTTTCCTAGCAATTCAATAGTTGTAACACAATTGAAATATATATTTAATAATTGTCACATAATATATATTTACAAGATATTAATGTGTTAAAAATTTACTTAACTCTATATTGTGGTATAATGTAAAATATTACTAATAATATTAAGGAGTAACGTTTTGAGAATAGGTATCGTTGCAGAATTTAATCCATTTCACACTGGTCATAAGTACTTAATTGACTGCGCAAAAAATTATATACAAGATAAAAAATTATCCGGAGATATAGTTGTAGTTATGAGTGAATTTTTTACTCAACGTGGCGAAGTGGCAATAATTGATGGTTATACAAGAGCAAGAGAAGCAATAAAATCAGGTGCTGATTTAATTATAGCTCTACCTTATAGAGCATCTGTGGCTTATAGTGATGATTTCGCACAAAAAAGTATTGACATCCTTGTTCGTTGTGGTATCACTCATTTAATATTTGGTACAGAAGAAGATATTAGCTATTTCGACGAAATATATAATTATGAGCAGACTCCAAACATAAAATTAAAAATAAAATCTTTACTAAAAACAGGAATGAGCTATCCAAAAATAATGCAAAAGTTGTTTAATATTCCTAACAATACCCCTAATTTTACATTGGCATACAGTTATTACAAAGCGATTAGAAATTCTCAAAGAGATATAACACTAATTCCAGTTAAAAGAAAAGGACAAAAACTAACTGACAACAGCATAACAAATAGTGAATTTTTGAGTGCTACAACGATAAGAAATAATTTCAATTCAGAAATAGTAAAAAAATACATTTCTTCTTCAATGCTTAATGCCATAAAATTAAATTGTTTAAGCGAAGATAATTTCTATAATTTAATTAAGTATAATATTATTAATTTAGGTGTCGTAGGATTATCAAAAATTTACGACATATCCGAAGGATTAGAAAATAGGATCTATAGCTATAATCTACAAGCCAAAAATTATAATGAACTCGTTGACTTAATAGCTACAAAACGTTATACAAAGAAAAGAATACAACGTATTCTTCTGCATATCTTGACAAATACAACAGCTACCGAAATAAACGAACCTATTAATCACGTTAGAGTTTTGGCAGTAAAGAAAGATAAGACTTCTATTATTCGTGAAATTAATCGTAAAGCTCACATTAACTTACATCAAAAATTAAAAAAAGATAATGCTAAATTTTTTCAACACGATATAAAAGTTAGTAGAATTTATACAAATATGAACAATCAACAAGATATATTCAAAGAAAATATAAACTTAATTTAGGAGATTACTATATGACCAAATTTTATGCTGTTAAAAACGGACGAAAAACTGGAATATTTAAAACTTGGGCGGAATGTCAAGCTCAGGTTTCTGGCTATTCTAACGCAAAATACAAAAGCTTTAACAACTATGAAGATGCCGAAAACTACTTACTAGAACAAGATGAAAATAAACAACCTATAACAGAAAGCAACACAACTAAAAATGAAGAAATAGCATATAAAACATACGCTTTTATTGACGGTAGTTACGATAGCAAAACAAAAGTGTACGGCTCTGGTATAGTAATAGTTCACAATAATCAAAAAGAATATTATAACTTCGCTAATAACAATTCAAATATAGCAAGTTTGCACAATGTAGCAGGGGAGCTAGAAGCTGCAAAATTTGTGTTAAATTATGCACTAAAAAACCATTTATCTGATATAGCTATCTACTATGATTACAGAGGAATTGCAGATTGGGCAACTGGTGACTGGAAAGCTAACTTAGACTATACCAAAGAATACGCTACTTTTGCACAAAATATCATGAGAAAAATAAATGTTTGTTTTGTCAAAGTAAAAGCCCACAGTGGTAATAAATTAAATGATATGGTCGATAAATTAGCTAAAGATGCGATTATCGAATTTAATAACAACAATTTAAAACAAAATAGTTACCAAAAATCCACAAATATTGAACAAGTTATAAAACAAGATTCTTCCAACATAAATAGCATTGAAATAACTGATGACTTTTACTTTGGAGATGAAGAAGATAGAATCTTAATAGAAAAATTAAAAAATAGAAATTAACAATACGTTGTTCTAAATATATAAAAGACCGAAAATTTTCGGTCTTTTATTTATCAATACTCTGTAATATTATTGTGCTGATTTTTTATTTTTACTATATTCAAAGGCTCTAGCAATTTTAGGTTTGGCTGCTTTTTCAGCAATATTAAATTTTTCTAATATCTGTTCATATTCTATTCGCCCTATATTATAATCGGAAACTTCAAATTCCAACTCATAGTCCACAACATTCCCTAGGAAATATGTTTTATCTAGCACCAATAACCCTGTATTTAATTGTAATTCTCTTCTTTCTGTTACTATTTTTTGTATTAACTGCAATTCGCTAGTTATATTCCATTTTTCTAAAAATTCTTTTATCTCTTTTGGTAAGTTATTAATATCAATTCTATTAGGAATATTATCATCAATATTAATATTTATTTCTAAATTACCTTTATCTTCTTTAATTTTTAAGGTCATTTCTCTACTAAAGTCTGTATGACGTATTCGCAAAGCAGCATCGTTATTCTTTAAATCATTATTTTTTGTATCATAATAAAAATTTTTATTGTTTATTATATCTTTATTTTGCAGATTAAAATGCTCCATTATCGCTTTATATTCAGACGCAGTAAGTAATTGCTTAAATTCTAATTCTATCTCTCTCATTATTCAATTTCCTTTAATTTCTCCAAAACTACTAAGTAGGGGGCGTTATTTTTTTGATTAATAAATCTATACTCCAAAACTTCTACATATTTTTGATCTAGACTAACAAAGTAAGGCATTAATATATCTTTTTCTTCTGATCCCTCTTTATGCCCCCAATAAATAACGACGGCTATTCGTCCACCAACTTCTAACCTACGTAACATTTTTTCTAAAGTTTTCTTAGTAATCTCTCCTAAAGTTGTTATATTGTGATTAGCATTCGGTAAATACCCTAAATTAAAAATTACACATCGAATTTTTTCGGATATATATTTATCAAAGTTTTCGTGTGAATCCAAGATCAAATTGACTTTTTCATAAGCACTATTCTCAATTAATAATTTTTTTGTATTACTTATTGCTACATCCTGAATATCGAATGCTACGACACTTTTAGCACTTGTCTTAGCCAAAAATAATGTATCATTACCATTTCCACAAGTTGCATCTACTACTATACTATTTTTGTCAATTTTTTCTTTCAAAACTTTTTTAGCAAAAGCTAATACTTTATCCATTATTAGTTATTTCCTTTAATTTCTTAATTATATCTTCTAATTCCGCATATCCGACTGTAGCATTCATCGAGTAATCTAGCATATTTTTTAAAATTTTTGCAAAATTATTAGTTACAATTTCATTAACGTTAGGATCAACAGATCTAATAGCCACTAGCATATCATTAACGGCGTCATCTATTTTGTATAAATAATTTCTCTCATCTAAATCATAGTTCTCATCATCATATTTAGGTAAATAGTTATTCAAATTGTAATCTACCGCTTCTTTGAACGGAGGAACATAGATAGTTCTCAAATTATTTATTTCCTCTCCAACATTTGCAGAAAGTTCTGCCAATGATGATGTATAAATATTTTCATCATTACAGCCAACCTGTTCCATTACGGTAACAATATGTGAGAACGGATAATATCTATCAAGCTCTACAGAAATATCTGCAGCTGTAATATCATCATAGCATTGTGTAATTAATAAATGTTTAGTTGGATCAATATTTTTGAAAGATGCTAAATTAGTGGCATCTACTAGAGTAAACCCTTCGACTGGGTCAAATTTTGCTGCATTAAAACAACTATCCAAAAAACTTTCTCCACCAATAATTTGTACATCTTCGCACATTTCTAAAAGTAACTTTGTCGTAAGTTCCGCCACCATAGGATGTCCGGGAACTAAATATATTACATCTTGAATTTTACTCTTCTGTAATATATAGTCAACGATAGTTTGATAAGTAGACAAAAAATCCTCACTTTGCTCATAGAATCTATCGCACGTTTCATAATCAATATTATTATCATCCAAAAAACTTATAGCTGGATGTTCCTTAGTTCTAGCCAAAATAAACTTATCTTTGTTAGCTATAATTGTCTGTCTTATATCTTCCTTAATATTCGAACTATTATTCGGACCTAAGCCTACTATGTATATCATAATTTTCTCCTTCTAATTTAATATCAAAATTGTACTATAAATTTTATAGTTTGTCTTTGTTTCACGTGTAAACAAAGATAACTATTTCTTATTCCTCTCTTTTATATTATATGCAATAATCTTAGCTACTGTTATTATAATTACAAGCAGATAAGTTAGAATTATACTTTCTATTAACGTTTTGATATGATACGTAGTGAATGGTATCTTTAAGCTATATTTTATATAAATAATATCAGCTATAATTAAAACTACTATAAATATTGTTACTTGTATAAAATTATTTATTATAAGTTTTTTCTTATTCATACACTATACTCCTATACCAATATTAAGTAAAAATAATTTAAATATACATTCAACATATAAATCATCTTAAATATACCACATCAATCTTCTCTATTCAATTAAGAACGCACTTTCAACAAAATTATAATAAAAAAGCCTCAGTAAGAATTTACTCTTACTAAGGCGTAATTTTATATCATATTCATTACTCTATGGAAATAGTTGTTATTTTCTTTAGAAATTTGTTTTTCATTTTGCACATCTTCTATTTCATCAGTTATAATACCGTCAACTCCACTGTGTAAATATTTTATAATAGTATCTTTATCATTAATTGTCCAAACATACAATTCTTTACCATTATTTTTAGCTTCTAATAACTTTTCTTGGCTAAAAGAGAAATCTTCTATTACATAGAAGTCTACATTTTTTTCTGAGAAGCTACCTAATTGAAGTGGTATTACATAACCTGTATTAAATTCGGGAACTTTTTCTTCTATCTCTTTTATAACTTTTAAGTCTAAAGACATAACTTTGTAATCTTTATCTACTTGTAATTCTTTCAATTTATCTATTACCAAATCAGCATAGTTGTTAGGCTCTTGCCCGTGAGGCTTAAGTTCAACTAACAATTTAATATCTAATTCTTTTGCTTTAGCAACAAACTCTTCAAATGACGGTATCTTACTTTCAAACTCTCCTGACTTAATAGATAATCCTACTACTTCATCATAAGTCATATCTGCAACTTTCTTATTGACACTTGCCAATCTTTTCAAATTATAATCGTGCATCACAACAAATTTATTGTCCTTTGTCAACAATATATCAACCTCTACATAATTTGCATTTGCTTTCTTCGCCGCTTCTAACGACTCTATGGAATTTTCTACTCCATACTTCACATAACCTCTATGACCTATTATAAGAGTATTCTCATTAAGTTCATTAGCATATATAGTAAAAGTATTAACAGCAAAAACAACTGCTATAGCTATTATAGAGAACGCCACTAATATTTTTGATTTCTTTTTTTCAACTTTCTTGTAATTAGCTACTTCTGTTGATTTAAAAGACTCTCCTACTTCATCATAATGTTTAATAATAGTAACTAATGTAGCTATAATTACAATTTTTGATAATGCTGCAAAAGAGAACATAATACCTTTTAACAAAGTAAAGAACAACGATTGTAGCAATAAATTATTTCCATCACTATCCAAGCTAACAAAAATTAACAGTAGGATAACTATTATAACTACTGCAATAGCAACAAATATTAACTCAAATAGCGATATAACACCTATTAATTTTAATTTATTTTTTTTCGTCAACTGCCAACTTTTCTTAATATTTTCCAAAATATTTTTGTCGTTAATCATCGTTAAAGGTAGAACAAAAAATAATCGCAAATTAAAATATAATAATAACAAAATTAATATTGCATATATTATTAAGCCACTAGTAGTCTTCATAAGTTCCCCAGTTATAAACTTAGGTATGTACAAATCTTGAGTAAGAATTGAACCTAATCCCAAATTAGCAACAGGAACCATACTTATAAAATAAAGCAAGAAAAATATTATTTGTGGACCTACCAACATTTTTGATTTTTTTGCAGCATTTTTAACAAAATCTCGTGTAGAATACCTTTGACCCATAGAACTTCCATAAACATTTATTGTTAAAACAGAAAATTCTATAAACATCAAAAATGCTAACATAAAAATATAAATTAAACTTAGAATAAATCCCCATGGATCAAGTAAAATATTCAAAATAGATTCTTGTGTTAAATTAGTTTGATTAGTAGTTGCTAATATTAATTCAAATATTGATGATAATATTAACACCCCTCCAAATACTATAAAAAATTGCAAAAATAGTGCAGTAGTTATATAGTTATATTTATTTTTATAAATATTTTGCCAAACTTCTTTAAACAACTGTAATGTAGTATGCTTCATTTCTTCTCCTTTACAAAATTATAGTTAATTAAATAACTATTATAACATAAGAAAGTATAAAATACTTTATTCATTTACCATTTCACTTGACTTTTATTTTCACACGCTATATACTTACCTTAATATAAAATTAACATTATCTTCGGGGTCAGGTGAAATTCCTAACCGGCGGTTATAGTCCGTGAGCGCAAGCTGATTTGGTGAAATTCCAAAACCGACAGTATAGTCTGGATGGGAGAAGATAAACATATTGGGGTTATAAGACCTCAACTTTGTAATACATTCTTTTACCCCGTGTTTTTTCACGGTTTTTTTGTACCTTTAGAAGATAGAGAAGGAGTACAAATGTATAAAAAAAAAATACACATTCTATAATTCTAACTGCATTACTTGCTGTTATCTCTCTTATTCTATCTTTAATAGCTGTGGCTATTCCTTTTTTGCCACCTTTTTTAAAGTTAGATTTATCAATGATACCTCTATTTATAGGGCTTTTAATATTAGGATATAGAGAAACTATCGTTATTTCTATTCTAAAAAACTTCCTACATTTCTTATTAATTTCACACGAACCGACAGGAAGTATAGCTAATATTATAGTAGAGATAATCTTTATATCTTGTATAGCTATGTGCTATAAAAAAGAATTTTACAAATTTGTAGTAGGTAGTATTATTGCAACAATTTCTATTACATTTGCTATGTCGATTGTTAATTATTACATCTTATTGCCCATGTATGGATATATAATTAATCTTAGCGATCTAACTAACAACCTAAAATTACTAATTACTTATGGGATTATTCCATTTAATATTATAAAAGGAATTTTCGCCACAATATTATTTTTAATTACAAAAAATATTATAGTCAAAAATTTACCACCTAGCTTATTACAAAAATTTAACAAAAACTAATCAAATATAAAAACGCAAGAAAAAATTTTCTTGCGTTTTATTTTATACATATTCAATCGTATCAACTTGATTACTGTTGTCATCAATGTTATCTTTATTAGGATCTTTTCTTACAAATAGCATTATTGCTACTATAAATTGAGGTAAGTAAATAAATATTGCCACACTTGCTGAAATAACAAACACTACAATTGATATTAATAAAAACATCACACCCGATAATATTCTCTTCTTCATAACAAAAGTTGCAATTATAGCTAATATAGTAATTACTATTACAAGTATTGTATAAGCATCTATTACTCCTACAACTATATTTAATCCATTTTTTAGTTCTGCATCTGTATAATATTGTCCTTGTTCATTAATAGTCTTTTTGAATGAATTATAAAAATCCGGACTTTTTATTAGTTCATTGGTAAAACCAGAAAATTTAAGAATTCCTAACAAAATCGAAACAAATATTAGCAACACATTAGCAATCCACGCTAAAACTTTTTCTACTGTTCTATTAAATGGTTTCATAATATTCTCCTTATAAAAAATTTATAACAAAATTATATCACAAATTTTTATATTTACATAAAATAATGATACACTATACCAAAATTTTTTGAAAATATTTTCTATATGTTAATAAATTTTATTTTTATTATAATCTTTACTACTATTGATTTTAAAGATAATTTGTTTTAAAATTAATTAGTATTTTGAAAAAATTATGGAGGTAGCTATATGAAAGATATGACAAAAGGACCTATTTTATCTCAAATTTTGAGTTTCGCTATTTTTATATTTATAGGTGGCATGCTCCAAAATTTATACTTAATTGCTGATTCAATTATTTTAGGTCAGTATGTCGGAGAACATGCTATTGCTTCCGTAGGTATTGCTTCTCCTATTAATTTTGTTGTTATAGGTTTTTTAATAGGTATAACTCAAGGCTTTAGTATTAATATGGCAAAAAGTTTTGGAGAACATAATCTAGTTAAGTTTAGACAATACCTTTATAATTCCATTGTTCTTTGTATAATTATAGGATTAATATTTACAGTTGTATTATCTCTAACTAATGGATATGTTCTTAAAATTATAAATACTCCCGAGCATTTATTCGATATGACGCACAATTTTTTATTCGTTCTTTATTTAGGATGTATTGCTAACTTGTTTTATAACTTATTTGCCGGTGTATTACGTAGTATAGGAAATAGCTTTGCTCCTTTAATATTTTTGGCAATATCAGTAATATCTAATATAACTATAGCTTATATTTTTGTCGCTATATTTAATCTTGGAATTATCGGAACTGGTTGTGCTACAGTTATTAGTCAAATTATAGCTGCAACAAGTTGTTATTTTTATATAAAAAGAAAATATCCAGAATTAACTATTAACAAAGATGAAAATAATGTGGATAAAAACTATATAAATAAATTAATTAAACAAGGTATTCCTATGGGAATGCAATTCTCTTTTACGGGAATTGGGATTATCGTTGTTCAAACGTTTTTGAACGATTTTTCTACTAATCATATTGCTGGTTTCAGTGTAGCAAGTAGAATACAGCAAATTATTGTCTATGTTTTCGTAGCTTTAGGATCAGCTCTTTCTATCTTTATTAGCCAAAATTATGGCGCATTAAAGTTCAATAGAATTGATAAAGCTATGAAGTTGAGTGCTACTCTTACTATTGCACTTAGCATATTTACAATAATATTTGTATATTATTTAGGAGAACCTATTGCCAGATTATTTACAAGAGAAGAAAATTTAGACTTTATTAACGCATCACAGACATATTTCAACTCAGTAATGTGGGCATATCCTATTTTAGGTCTGTTGATAGTTTATCGAAATGCTCTGCAAGGATATGGCTTCCCAATAGCTGCAATGTTCGCTGGTATTGTAGAACTTGTAATGCGTGTTTTAGTAGTAATAATATTTACTGACACATACGGATTCTTAGCTATATGTTTTTCTGATTCAATTACTTGGACAGTTACAGGAATTGTATTGATTTTTGCCTATTACTACTTAACTAAGAATAGACGTAAGTTATAATACAATCAATAAACTTTTTCAAAATTTTTTGTTAATCAAAAAAGAAGTAGAACTTAACTAGGGGTTACAGTTAAGTTCTACTATTTTTTATTTTTCTGTAGTTTCTATATTTTTATGTTTATCGTTGTAAACTTTTTTCATAATACCAATAACTATTGATAGGGCGAACAATGACATTAATCCTAAGAACAATTTTTGTGCTCCTCCAGTTAATGTTCCACCTACATAAGAATAAACTATCGTTGCAGGAAGTTGCCCTATACCTGTCGCTATAAAGAATGACCAGAATTTCATATTCGTAAGTCCTGCTCCATAACTAACAAAGTCAAATGAGACGAAAGGCAACAAACGACAAATAAGTATAGTTGATCTACCATACCTTTCAAAAAATACATCTACAGACTCCATAGCTCCCTTACTCGTAAGTTTCTCAACAGGACCACGTCCTAAAGCACGAGCTAGGAAGAAACATACGGCAGCTCCTACCATAGCAGATGACCAAGAAAGTACAGCTCCCCAAACCCAGCCAAAGATAGCTGCATTAGATAATGTTATAAGGAAAGCTGGAATAGGGGCAGCAATAGATTGTAATATCATTAGAATAAAAGATACTACCGCAGCCCAAGCTCCGTAAGATCTTAAATACTCAATAACTACTTTTGTATCTAATTGAGAAATTGTAGCGAAAGCGTGATTCAAGTTGTTTTTTACACTAGGTACAGCAAAATAAATAATTAGGGAGATTGCGATTAATATTAATGCTATAATTTGCTGTTTTTTTCGCACTTGTTTTCTTTTTGCTACTTCTTCTTCTGATAGAGTTTCTCTAAGATCTTTTAATTTCACTTCTTTTTCTTTAAGAGCTTTTAATTCTTCCTTAGTATAAACTTTTTGATATTTACTTAATGTAGCTATTATATAAATATTTATTAAATTTATGATACCAACTACAATAAGAAATGGTACTACTAACTTTTTGGCAGGCATATTTATCAAGAATGCTTCTTTAGTTATATACATTATTTGCATAAGTCTTCCAGTAACTAAGGCTATTAGTAGGGTAAGTGCCTCTATACCGAAAAACAGATACTTATAAGCTATTCTATCATAAGCTATTCCTAACATTATCCCAAACCCTATAAAGATATAAATCATAAGCGCAAGGCTTATCATCATCTCATATTTAGTATGAAAAGTTAGTAATAGAGATAGGAAGTACCCTATCGCTAAACCTGTAGATAAGTAATAAAATAATACTCTTAACCTTTTCATAATATTACCTCTACAGTCTATCTTTATCTATACTATAAATAGTAGCTACGTATGTTCCATCCTCTGGAAGCAAATCAGAATTTCCAGTAAATTTAACTTCTCCTGTGTTTTCTACTGCTCCGTAAGTATAAGTTTCATTAGAAATGATTCCTACCGGACAGCTATCTAAACAAGTTAAACAACCAGTATTTTTCTCATTTGCTCTATCTTTATTTCCTCCAAAACGGAAAGCAATCTTCTTACCATTGCTGTCTTTTATAATGTCATTAACATCATAAACTTTATCAGCTCCGTTCCAAGTAACTTCCATTTTTATAGGAGTTCCCTCAACGTGTGTATTAGCAGCGTTGGCTGGTGTCATATTACCTCCTTCCGCTGCTCCAATTTCGTTAAGAGCATTATAAAATTCTTCAGGTTTGGCAAAGGCAGTCAGAACTGATTTAGCTCCGTTACTTCCACTTTGCTCTACTGAAGCGTGTCTTGTCGTCTGATTAAAGTATTTTCCATTGACTTGTGATAATACTGTAATAGTCCCTTTTTCTTTATCCACTTTTATAGGATTGGATAATGAAACTCCCATTACTTGATCAGGCGATGATTGTTCACTACTAGATGTAGATGAATCTTGTGAACTACAACCTACTGCAGTTAACGTTAATACTGAAACTATAGCTAAAGGTACAATTTTAAAAAGTTTCATATATTTAACCTCCTTATATATTTTATTTCCAACTACATTATATCAACAAAACTGAACTAATACAATACTATTTATTAATTTTATGTAAATTTTAGTAATCGTTTCTTTTCATCAACTGTAACATAATATTCACATCAAATCTGTTATTATACAAACTATAATTTGACTATAAAAAACTATTTTTATGTATATTTTAACTTATTTTGGTATAATGTAAATAATTAAAACTTATATTCTTAAAAGGAGGATATAGTATGAAAGTTTTTGAAAAAATTAAACTTGTATTATCAACATTGTTTGCAGTTATTGGATTGTATAAATCAGACAGAGGGTATATTAGCGGAGTATGTAGCGGTATTGCAGAAAAATTTAATATAAATCCTACCATCGTAAGATTAGCGTGGATAATCTCTATCCCTATATCATTAACAGGAACATTATTAGTTTATATACTACTATCTCTTGTTATGCCAAGAAAAGTAAATTCTAATTCACCTAAATATTTTGATGACTATATTGACGTAAATTCACGAGAAATATAACAGAATTATTATAGACAAAAAAAGGCTACTGAAATAAGTATTTCAGTAGCCTTAATAATTATTATGCTAAGTATGCTTTTAACATCCAAACATTTTTTTCTAATTCTGTTTTGATTCCAAGTGCCATATCAGCAGTTCCTTGATCACTAACTTCTTCTGAAGATTCCATAAGTTCTGATAAATCTCCTATTAATAAATTAAAGTCAGCAAGAACAGATTGCACCATTTCTTGTGTAGTTTCTTTTTCTGTTGCTTCTTCGATAGTAGCGATAGCTAAAGCTCCTTTAAGAGTTGACACTGGACGTCCTCCAATAGCCAAAAATCTTTCTGCTACTTCGTCTAAACTTTCTGTTGTATTATCATAATATTTCTCAAACACTGAATGTAAAGTATAGAATGAAGTTCCTTTTACATACCAGTGAAAACTATGTAATTTTGTATATAATACCGTTAAGTTTGCAACTAATTTATTTAATTGTTCGTGTTGTTTTGTCATAAAAATTCTCCTATCTATTTTATAACTACATTATACTCTCTTATTTTATTAAATGTCAAACTTTAGAACTCAAGTTTTATAATGACTTCATTATAGAATTTTATACTTATTTATTATATAATCTTAATTATATTACAAATCGAAAGGTGAGGGGAGTATGTCAAAAATAATTATATTTCTAATAAATGGTTATAGAAAGTATATTTCACCCTATACCAAACCACGATGTAGATTCTCTCCTACTTGCTCTCAATACTCATTAGAAAGTTATGAGAAATTTGGCTTTTTCTTAGGAACATACTTAACAATAAAAAGATTACTAAAATGCCACCCTTTTTATCGAGGAGAATATTTTGACAACGTACCTCTCTTTAAAGAAGATATTTTTAAGAAAAATAAATTAAAAAACACAATGAAGAAAATTAAAAAAGACGATAATTAATCGTCTTTTTATTAATTTATTTATATATAAACTTTAACCTAAGTAAATAAATAATAATTTATAAAAATTATACACAAATAGTATGGAGTTAATTTATTATTTATGTGTATTTCTATTATTGGATATATTATTATAATTAAACTACATACAATACCATTAATTTTTTAAATTAATTATAATATCCTTCTTTCTGATTTATAATATTAATTAACATAATTAGGGGAGTAAATATATTTAAGCAACTTCCCAAACAGTAGTTTTTTATTTTATAATTCATTTGTTAATGTTCTTATATATACTTGCATTATATTTTCATCTAAAATTAATTGTTGATTATGAATCTTAGCATATTCTTGAATTATTTTTTTAAAATCTTCATCAAGGTTAGATATATCTAATTTTATATAACCTATTATTTGATTTAGACTTTTTTCATTTAAATCAAATGCTTTATCTTTTTCACTTAATTCTATATTAGTATCAACAATTTCTGTTTTTTCATTTGTTTTAATTGAATAATATCTAATTTTTATATTATTATTTTCATCGAGTATAGTTTCTAAAGAAATTTCTAATAGATTTTCTAAATAAAGTTTGGTTGTTAATTTAATATTGTTATTGTTAAAATATTCTTTTACACTTTCTTTACTAAGATCTCCATTTTCTCCAATAATATAATTTTTATTTTCTACAGATTTATTCAATTCATTATTTATATTTTCTTGAGTTAATATTATTTTGTTGCTTTGTTCAAAATATGATTTTGTAAAAAAATCTTGATACTCTTGAGCTTTTGATACGTTGGATGTTAAGTTTTGTTTTATCTTTTCTTTAGTTTTTATATCGTTATAATACCCTATTGACGTATATACAATAGTTACTACTATAATTGCCGATATAATTAGTATTATTTTTTTCATATTAAATCTCCCTCTTATTAGTTAAAGTAAAAAATAAACTATACATATTTTGAAGTAATCCTAAAATGCCCCTCAATGTTAGATTTTTTCTGTCTAACTTTTTTAGGGACAGTTTAGAATATGATTAAATTCTACTTTTTATTTTGTTTCAAATGGTATGTTTATTAATATTGATATAACTGCAACTCCCATATAATAATTATATAATGAATCATTATACAATATTAACAAAAATAAAAGTATTCCGTTTAAGTATAGATTTATCAAATTTAATTTGTAACTTTTATTTTTATTTTTTTTATTTATCAAATAGTATATGTAGTTTATTGATGTAGATATTAATATTATTGTAATTATTGTATATATTGTATTTTTATTAAAATCGTTATCTCTATCTTTTTGTATCCTATAGCTGAATAACACAAAAACAATTATATTATATACATAATAATATTTTTCGTAAAAATTTATTATTTTATTTTTCATTTTACATAATTTGATATATAGGGTATTTTAACACACCTTTCCCATCCATAGTTTTTACTCCTATGTATCGGATAAATACTCCTTTCCCTTGTCGAGCAGCTTCTTTACAAACATGCCATAATTTTAAATGAAAATTAGGCAATAAAACTGATGTTATAGATATTCCTGCTGATTTTATTCCTTTAAAAAATATACTTGAAAGTCCTGCCACTCCCCAAAAATTTGATGGTGTACTATTTGTTATATAATCGACACATTGTTCTCTTGTTAAATAATCGTGCGCTATCATTCCGTTACTTCCAGCCCACCCATCATATCTATCTTCTTCATAAATAGGCTCAGCAGGATAAGAAGATATTTCTTGATTACTTTCATAAGCTTTAGCGATATTTTGGTTATTTTGAAGAATACTATAAATAGGCGTAACTACCAAACTAGTAGCTAAAAAAGCACTAGCAAATTTTAAATTTTTGATTTTCATAATATAATCCTCCCGTTATTATAAATAAAACTAAACAATATGTATTTGCAACTACATATAAAAATTATAAAGATAAATTTATCTTAGCCTTTACACTTTAACCTTACCATGAAAATAAGATGAAACCAATAAGAAAAACACCTAAATACATTTTCTAAAGAAAAAGATAAAAATGTGATACAATAGTAATGTTAGGCAAAATTAAATTATATATTTTCTAAACTAAAGATAGCAAGAAGATAAACAAATAAAGTACTTATAATTGTTATAAGTACTTTATTTTATAATTTTTGACAAAATATTTATTAAAATTTTTTGATATACCCCAAAAATAGCTCCTATTAAAAATAATATTAATATTATATACAGAGAATTTTTAAAGTAATTAAAAAATCCTGAACCGATTAAAATTAAACCTAAACTATGTATAGCAATATAATGCATAGTTCCTCTTTTTAATAGGTAATATTTTAAAACTACTGCTTGCAATAGACCAACAACAAAAGTTAATAATATTATTTTCCAAAATTGTGCTGGAACTGGCTTATCTGAACCTAACCAAAAAATAAATGACCAAGAAATTATAAAAATTAAAAAATTAAGAGCGGCTATCTTATTTTCTTTCAATATAACTTACCTCAATATACTACTTACTAACATAAAATAGTTAGCATATGTTTTTATAAAGTTTCTTTGACTTTAGCCAATAGACCTAAACATCCTTTTACTACATCATCATAAGTTGCATCAAAGTTTCCGGTATACCAAGGATCTGCTATTTCTCTTTGTTCTCCTGCATATTCTAACAGCATTTTTAATTCTCCTCTGTAACGTCCTTTTAGAAATTTTTGGATATTAAGGATATTACTTTCGTCCATAGCAACTATATAATCATTATTCAAATCTTTGTCTTCTAGCGTCCTAGAGTACATTCCATCTACCGATATATTTTCTTTTGCTAATCTAAGTCTAGTTCCTTTATGAACTGGATTCCCTTGTTCCCATGTACTTGTTGCTGCAGAGTCTATTTGTATCTTATCCTCCAATCCTGCATCTTTTACCATCTTACGAAAAACCGCTTCTGCCATAGGGGAGCGACAAATATTTCCAAGACAAACGAATAATACTTTTACCATAATTTTTCTCCTTATTAATATTCTATTTAGCTATTATATAATGATTATTTAAAAATTTCTATCTTAATAAATTTTAAGATTTTCTTCGACATTTCGTATATTATTAATAAATTCTAATTTTATTAATATTCTCTATTTTTATGACGAAAGATTGACATCAATTAAAATTTCCCGAAAAAATATATTAATAATTACACATAGTAATAAAAAAATAATGTATAATTATTTAATGATAATAATTATCAATTAATGTGAAGGAGGTTTTTATGAAAATTGATAAAAGATCCTTAGCTATTTTTAATATAAGATATGAAATTTATTTAATAGCTATTTGTAAAATTTTAATATTTCTATGTACTTTATATTTTGCATATAACTTTGTTGACTTACTTTTTGAAGTAATTAGCAATAATATAAATAATACTTTTGCTTTTTCTTTTTTTATTAAATTATTTATAACAACTGTTGTTTATTACGGCGCATTATATTTCGATAATAAGTTGAGCCATCAAGTTGCTAAAAAAGTTAGAAATTCATTACGCAATAATATTTTTAATAAAATAGAAAAACTATCGCTAAATTTTACTGAAGCAATTTCTACTAGTAATTTAGTCGTTATAAATTCTTCGTCTATAATTAATATTGAGTTGTATTTTAATAAATTTATTCCTCAAATATTTGCGACTATGTTTATAACCGTTATATCCTTAGTAATCTTTGGTAAAATAAGTATTTGGCTCGCTATTGCTATGATAATATTATATCCTCTTATACCTTTATCAATAATGATAATAATTAAAAAATCAAAACAAACAAATAAACAGAATTTTTCGGATTTTCTTAGCTTAGCTGATTTATTTTTTGATAGATTAAATGGTTTTTCGGTCGCAAAAATATATGGCAAGGAAAATAATATTTCCCAAGAAATAGACAAAGTTAGCTCAACATACCGAAAATCAACTATGCAATTATTAAGGCATCAACTTAACTCTATTAATTTAATGGATGCTATAACATATATTTCTATCTTCGTGATGACATTAATAGCCATATTTTCTTTGGATAATAATACGCTTATTATCTTTGTACTCGTTGCTAGTTTTGAATGTTTTCGTCCTATGCGTGCATTAGGTGGATTATTCCATATTTCAATGAAAGCAAATATCGAGTTAGAAAATATCTACAAACTTTTGGATTATCAAGAAATAGACAAAGATACAACCATTAATTTAGATCCTAGTGGCGATATAATATTTAACAATGTAGACTATTCTTACGATAATAAGCACAATATTTTGAAAAATATTAACTTAACTTTTAAAAACTCTCAAAAATTTGCATTAGTAGGGGAGAGTGGTAGTGGTAAATCTACTATAATTAAGTTAATTATGGGACTTAATAAAGCAACGAATGGAGCTGTTCTCTATAATAATATTCCTATATATAAAATACCTTTTTCTAAATTAATGGAGCTTATGACCGTGATAACTAGCGATAGCTATCTTAGCGAGGGAACAATTAGAAGTCATCTCTTGATAAAACCAGAAATTTCAGAAGAAGATATGTTATCAGCTTTAGAAAAAGTAAATCTTAAAAATTTCGTTCTTAATAACGGAGGCCTTGATTACAAAGTAGAAATGGGTGGAATTAACTTATCAGGAGGGCAACGACAACGTCTACTTGCAGCAAAAGCTATTCTCAAAGATAGCTACATCTATATTTTAGATGAAGCAGTATCAAATATAGATGATTACAGTAAAAAATGTGTTCTTGATGCCTTTGACTCAATAAAAAATGACAAAATTATTATTATAATATCTCACGACTTAGAAAGTATTGCAGATTGTAATCTAATATACGTTATAAAAAATGGAGAAATAATAGAAAATGGTAATCATAATGACTTACAAAATAACAAAGGATTGTACTATGAATTACTATCAAAACAGCAAAATTTAAAAAATACTTTTTTAAATAAGGAGGTTCACTATGATATCTCTTAAAAATTTAAAAGATTTAGTTACTATTGCAAAAAATCTAAAAAAACAATTAATGTTTGCGACTCTTTTTGGTAGTTTAGGTCATTTAACAGTAGTAATATTTACATTTTTATTAGCTTATATTTTTACAAATTCTAAAATTAGCAATATATGGCTATTGTCAGTTCCTTTATTATTAGCTATTGCCAAAGGATTATTTAGTTATATGGAGCAACTTCTTAATCACTATGTTGCTTTTAAAATATTGCATGTTCTACGTCTTAAAGTTATGAATAAATTCAAAAATATGTCTGCTCATAACTTTCTAAAAAATAACTCTGGTGACTATATGACATTAATAACTACTGATATTGAACTACTAGAAGTTTTTTATGCTCATACTATAACACCATTTTTTATAAATTTAGTGCAAACATTTGTAATAACAATCTTTGTCGCAATGTTTAACGTGAAACTTTCTATTATCATTTTTGTATTGTATATAGTTATTGGGATAATTGTTCCGTTATTGTTTAAAGATAAAGGACAATATTATGGCGATAAATATAGAGAAAATTTGAAAAATATAAATAACAATTCTATTGACGAAACTTACGCAATATTCGAAACCATTCAATATAATAATAAAGCAACTGTTACAAAAAAACTAACACACGAAACTGACAAATTGATATCTTCTTCGTATGAAAAATCTAGATTTCAATTTAACATAACATTTTTAAATTTATTAATTTACAATACTAGTATTATAATATTTATCTTCTTTGCTAATTATTATTTAGAAAATAAAAATTTAGTTATTTCTCTTACAGCTATGTATATTGTATCCTTTACACCTATACTTTATATGGGAAATTTAGCAGCAACATTAAGTCAAACTATGGCCGCTGGCAAAAGATATTTAGAACTTATGAACTTACCTGAGCAAACTAAGAGTGGTGCAACTAATATTTCTTTTAACAAATTAACTGTTAAAAATCTGAATTTCTATTATGAGAATAAAAGAGTTATTAATAACTTATCTTTCACTGCTAATAAAGAACAAATTATCGGTATTAGAGGGGAGAGTGGTAGTGGTAAATCTACTCTTGCAAAACTAATTATGAAATTACTTCCTACTGATAATAATACAATTTTTATTGACAATATAGATATTAATAACATTAACGAATCTTACTTTAGAAATAATACTTCAATAATTATGCAAGACAGTTATCTATTCAACACAACAATAAATAATAATATTACATTATTTGACAAACATACAGATACAGACGGACTTAAATACAGTTTGGCTCGCACTAATCTTACAAATTTTGTAAATAGGTTATCCGAAAGAGAGAATACTGTCATTAATGAACGTAGTTCCAATGTATCTTCTGGACAAAAACAAAGGTTATCTACTGCTAGATCACTATATAGTAATTCAAAAATAATGATACTTGATGAAGCTACTGCAAATATTGATATTTTTAATGAATTAGAGTTATTAAAAACTCTAAATAGCATAAAAAAAGACAAAATTATATTTATAATATCCCATAATAAATCAACATTATCTGTCTGTGATAAAATTATTGACGTTTAAATAGAAAGTCCCTAAAAGTTGTCAAAAAACCGATAGGGATTTTCTATTTTAAAAATTTTCCGATTATATTAGAAAAGTAATTATTTACAAAAAAGAATTAATCTCTATAATATATAGAAACTAATTCTTAATTAATATTATAATGTGTCAGATAAAAATAATACTTTGTTAAAAATCTATTCAATTTCAATAATAGTTTCTGCGGTACTATTATAAGTATTTATATCTAATCTTCCTTCCCATTTATCAACAATTACAGCACTCATCATTGATCCCGTAACATTCAGCATAGTTCTTCCCATATCAACGATAGGATCAACTCCAAATATTGCTCCAATGTTATTCATATAGTTTCCTAAACCTAAACCATTTAGAGTTACAGTAGCTGCTACTGTAGCAGTTCCCGGCACTCCAGCAATACCTACAGATCCTACCGTAACTACAATAACTAATAGAACGATAAATGAAAAGTTAATTGTTTGTCCAGAAGCTGCTGCTAACAACACTCCTAGCATTGCTGGAAATATTCCTGCACATCCATTCATACCAACAGTAGTTCCCATCGTCGCAACAAAGTTGGCTGTTTGTGATGAAACTCCCATCTTCTCCTCTAAAGTTTTGATCGTATAAGGTAAAGTTCCTACACTTGAACGAGAAGAAAAAGCAAAAATCATCGTGCTATACGCATTTTTATAAAATTTAATAGGATTTAAACCATTAACAAGTAATATAATAACATAAACGAATAACATTATTACTACTGCTATATACAAATTAACTATAAATCCTAATGTACTAGATATTACAGACAGTCCATTACGAATAATTGTACTCGATACTAAAGCTACGATACCGTACGGCATCCATTTCAATACATTCATCAAAACACTACTAACAACTACTTTAGAAGAACGTAAAATATCAACTACTGGTTTAACTTGCTCCGGATTTTTTCTATTCAAAAATCTAATTGCAGTTGCTACTAATATTCCAATAATAACTACTGATACAATACTATTGTTAGTTGTCATAACACTTAATACATTATTAGGTATCAAATCCAAAAAGAACTGCGGGAAACTTTGAGCTGATATTGTTTCCATACGAGTAGCAGTATTTTTAGAAATTTCTCCTGCAAAGCTAGAAGCATCTAGTGGAAATATATAAAGAACCATAACTGCAACTAATGCTGATATTGCTGTTGTACCTAACAACATAAAAAACGTTTTTCCTGTTAATGATTTTAAATTATTGCCTTCAACACCTATAACTACATCTATAATAGATAAAAACACAATAGGTACGGCTAATAATTGAATTAATCTAAGAACTCCTGATCCTAACAATGAGTACCAAGCAACTATTTCCGATTTAGCGTAGTTGGTATACAATTCTCCGAAAGAATTTCCTATTAAATCAATACCAATACCTAAGATTAACCCTGCAACTAATGCTACCATCATACGCTTTGAAAAGCTATATTTCCTTGTTTTCATACAACGTAAAAACAATATTAAAATTATCAAAACAAAAATACTACCAATTGTGAATAAATTACTAACCTTCAAAAAATTGGTAAAAAAAGGTGTATCCACCATAAATATATCCTCCATTCTTATGTATGTCCATACATATATTTTTATTAAAATTTATCTTCTAGTAAACACTATTTTGTAATAAATTAGATACTTTAGGTAAAACTTGTTGTAATTTGTCTGAACCTTTTTCTGTAATTGTAATACATACTCCACGCCCATCTTTTTTACAACGTGTACGTTTTATATATTCACAACAACTACTTTGTTCCATTCTTACAATCATTCTCGACATTGCACTTTGACTTAGTCCTACTAATTGTTCAAGATTTTGCAGTCTCATTCTTTTATTTTCGCTTTTATCCAAAAAATACAAAACATAAAACTCTTTTAATGTTAATTTTTCTTCTGCTAATCTTTCTTCAAGCAAAACTTCCGTATTATTAATTTGTTGTGTTAAATTTAACCATCTAGTTATACAATCGTCTACTGCCATAATACTGACCTTCCTATTACAAAAATATATGTATGTGCATATATATTATCATACCAATATTGAAAAAGCAACTATTATTTTCATTTTTTCCAATAAATATAATAATGTTATTGTTGTTATGTTCATAATACTATACTTGAATTTTGTTATATAATATTCTTTAACATTTTCATTAACAAAACAATTAAATTACATATATAATAATATAAAATGTATTTTATAATTGTTATATAATTAACTTTTTATAATAGGGGGATATATGAGAGAAAATATAGAAACTGCGTGGTATATAAATGGTAAAAAATTACCAACATCGCTAATGATAGTTGGATATATAATACTTTTCGGAGAATTTGTAGATGGCTTAACAGGAATTTTTTCACTTATTAAATCTGTACCTTTCTAATATCTTTATATAAAGCTTTTTCTTTATATAATAAATAATGCGGGTAGATGTTTTTTCTCATCTCCCGCTTTTTTATATTCTATTTTTTTAAACCTTTCATTATAAAGCTAATTCCTAAATAAATAACTATAAAAGCATTGACAATATTTATATAATTAATATTGCTTGTCCTGTGGTTATAAATAAAAAATCATTCATCTTTTTTACCTCCTTCTAGACATTTACTTGATATATATTTGCAACTATACATCAAAAACTATATACACCTATAGTACTTACAAATAAATTGTCTGCTTAATTTTCTACGTTCCACGTGAAAAATTTTAGTGCATAATAGTAAATATAGTTATATTAGTTATCTTTTTTATTAAGAAATATTATCTAAATCTCTCTTAATCCTTTTATTACTTCATTATATTCACTAAATAATGTTTCTATTGTTTCTTTTACAGGTCTTACTTCTTTTATTAGCCCTGATATTTGACCTGCCATTACTAATCCATCTTCTATATTTCCATCAATTATAGCTTGGTATAAAGCATCATTTTTTAATTTATCTAATTCTTCTTTTGTTCCTTCGCCAATTTCTAAATCATAATATTTTTTAAGTGTTTCATTTTTTATACTGCGGAAAGGTATTCCTTTTTGACGACCTACTACTGTTGTTGATGTATCAACAGTGTCCAATATAGCTTGTTTTAGCGTAGTAGGGATTGAGCATTCTTCTGTCGCTAAAAATAGCGTTCCTAGTTGTACTCCTTTGGCTCCTAATGCAAATGCTGCCGCTATACCTCGACCATCAGCAATTCCTCCCGCAGCTATTACAGGAATATTAACTGCATCAACTATTTGTGGCACTAAAGACATTGTAGTCGTTTCTCCTACATGTCCTCCTGATTCTCCTCCTTCGGCAACTACAATATCTACCCCTATATCCTCCATTTTTTTCGCAACTTTTACATTTGGAATTACAGCGATAACCTTTATATTATGTTCTTTTAATTTCTCCATATAAGGTTTTGGTGTTCCTGCACCGGTAGATACTATTTTTACTCCTTCTTCTATTATGACATCAATAAGTTCTGGGATATTTTTGTTCATTAACATTAAATTAACAGCAAAAGGATTTTTAGTTAGTTCTTTTGTTTTCCTTATTTCATTACGTAACTCATCTTTAGAAAGTCCTGCAGATGCCAAAATTCCTAGTCCTCCTGCATTTGAAACTGCACTCACTAATTTATGATCCGCTATCATAGTCATACCACCTTGAAATAGCGGATATTTTATACCTAATAAATTTTCTACTACACCCATTGATGTAACCTCCTTATACTATATAACCTTATTATATCAATTTTTGAAAATGTATTCAAACTTTTCTATAATTATATATTAAAAAATTAAAGAGTTAATTTCTAAATAATATAGAAATCAACTCTTATCTTAATTAATTTAGTTTTTATATCTAATTATATCATAATAAACTTTTGAAGTGATTGTGTAAACTATAATGTAGAATATTGAAAAGATTACAAATGTCCCAAGCATCGTCGTTATAAATATACTATTGTTATTTAATCCAAACAATTTTAATATTTTTTCGATAAATGGATATGCCATCGTTACGTGGACAGTAGCAACTAAAAGTGGCGAGAAGAAAATCATTAAAATTTGTGAACGAATTGATTTTTTTATATCAACTTCATCCAAACCTACTTTTTGCATAATTTCAAATTTTTCTCTATCTTCATATCCTTCTGAAATTTGTTTATAATACATTATCATTACTTGAGATACTATAAATATTAAACTGATGAATATACCTATAAACAAGAATGATGCCATAAATTCATTTATATCAGATGTTTCTTGTGATTTACTAGAACTAACAACATACGTATTTTTTTCAGTGTTTTGTATATTAAATTCTTGTACCTTATTTACTATATTTTTTTCTATTTCTGCTTTATTTTTACTATTATCTACGTTAAATGCGTAATAGTAATCTAATCTATTTTCTTGGCTAAGAGGATCGTTTTCTTGATTATCGTTGGCTTCTTCATTATTTTTTGTCAAATCAGTAATTGTTTTTATATCCTTTACAATTATATAATATGAATCTGTTATATCTTGAGCATTTGGTTGTAAGTTATCTATTTTTGTTTCATCTTTTACATTAAATTGTTTATTGTTAATTTTGAATTGTGATATTTTTTCTTCTGAACGTGCATTTTTTAACAATATTTCGTCATCTTTTAATGTTATATTAGTATTGTACAGTTTATTATAGTCAGTTAGCGGTATTATTGTTACTGTTACACTATCTGACAAACTCGACATATACTTCTCTAATACTATGCCATTATCTACTTTTTGTGCTGCTGAATCTATATTTCTATAAGCAACAACATCTTTTTTAGTAACCCCTTCTTTTTGCAAAATATTGTCAATATTATTTTGTAAGTCAACAAATGAGCTTGCTTCATATCTTAATGCTTCTATTTTAACATCTCTTGGATACGCAGTATTAGCTAGATTTTCTTTTCCGAAATATAGACTAGTTGTTGACCCCAAAGTTACTAATATCATTGTTGATAAAATACAAATATTAGCTAATCCTACCGCATTTCGTTTCATTCTGTAAATCATATTTGAAATACTTATAAAATTTTTTGTTTTATAATAAAATTTTTTATTGTTTTTTAATATTTTTAAAATGAAAATTGATACTGCTATAAAGACCAAATATGTTCCTATTATTACAGCAACAACTGCATAGAAAAAGTTTACTAAGGCAGATAAAGGCGTTTTTATAGTTACTGACGTATAATATCCATATCCTATAAAAATAACCCCTATTAAAGATAGTAACCATCTAGATTTCGGTTCTTTTTCTCCAACACTATTTGATTTTAGCATTTTAATAATATTAAGTCGTTGAACCTTTATTAAAGAATTAATTACAGTAAGCGTATATATCCCTGCAAAGAATATAGTCGTTATTATTATCGCCTTAGCTGATATAGAAAAACCTAATTTAACTCCTGCTCCCATCAACTTTATTAAAAATAAATATGCAAATTTGTCAAAAATTACACCTAATAAAATTCCAAAGAATATTGTAATAGATGCTATTATAATATTTTCTGCTACTACTATCTTAGCTATTTGTTTTTTTGTCATACCTAAGACAGCATAAAGACCAAGCTCACTAATTCTATTCTTGATCAAAAAGCTATAACTATAAAACATAAATATTAAAATAAATATTCCAACTACGAACATAGCATAGCTTAGTAGTTGTTTTGTTGCTCCAGCTCCAGTACCAATATTATCTAAATTACTACTAGTAGCCAAAGATGCCAAAATATAAAATATAGCTATCGAAAATACCGAAGATATAATATAAGGTAGTGTTAATTTTTTGTTGGTTTTTATATTTTTTAGAGCAAATTTACTGTAGAAAAATCTATTCATTAATATCACCACCTGCTTGAACTAGTGTTAATGCATCTGTTATTTTTTGGTACATTTCATTATTAGAACTATTACCTTTATAAATTTCGTGGAAAACTACACCGTCTTTTATAAATAAAACTCTATTTGCTCTACTTGCTGTCTTGACAGAGTGGGTAACCATTATAATAGTTTGTCCAGCTTTATTAATATTATCAAAAATATCTAAAAGTTGATCCGTAGATTTCGAGTCAAGTGCTCCTGTTGGCTCATCTGCCAAAAGTAGTTTTGGATTAGTAATCAATGCTCTTGCCACTGCTACCCTTTGTTTTTGACCCCCTGATATTTGATAAGGGTATTTATCCAATAATTTTGATATTCCTAATGATTTTGATAACATTTCTGCTTTTCTTAACATTTCTTTATGATTTTTCTTCGCCAAAACTAATGGTAATACTATATTATCTTTTACTGAGAAGTTATCTAATAAATTAAAGTCTTGAAATACAAAACCTAAATTATCTCTTCTAAATTCTGCTAAATCTTTATCTTTTAATGAATTTAAATTTAAACCTTTTAAATTTACTTCCCCACTAGTTCCTTTATCAAATGTTGCTATAATATTTAGTAATGTAGTTTTACCACTACCACTTTCTCCCATTATAGCTACATATTCTTCTTCATTTATACTAAAATTAACGTCTTTTAAAGCTGTCGTACTATTACCCCCTAGTTTATTCGTATATACTTTTTTTAAATTTTTTACCTCTAGTATCATTATTTTCTCCTTTATCTGTTTTTTTTATTAAATAACTTTATATTTATATTTTATAAAAATTATAAAAGGCTAGCTATATATTTTTCTTACTATTTGTATTTTAATCTTACATTTTTGTAAGATTAATAAAAAAAGGATAGTTAAGACACTATCCTACAAGTAACTACTAGCTACACAATAAATCACTTATTTTAATTTTTTATTTTGACAACTGTTAGTTAGTACCTTCTTTTATGACACTTTTATCCTCAATAGTAATTTTTACAGTTGTTCCTTTATTCAACTCTGATTCTATTTCTATTTGTTGTCCTAATTTATCCAATACTTTTTTCGTCAAGTAAAGTCCCAATCCACTAGATTTTTTATTTTTTCTCCCATTAAATCCTGTATATCCTTTATCAAAAATTCTCGGTAAATTATCGCTACTAATCCCTATACCTTCATCTTTTATATAAATAGAATTTTCTTCTGTATAAATACTAATTTTACCATTAATATCACTGTATTTCAAAGCATTACTTAATATTTGTTCCAATACAAACTCTAGCCATTTTTTATCACTCAAAATTTTTAAGTCTGTTTTTTTATAATCCAAAGTAATTTTCTTTTCGATAAAAATTAACGACTGTTTCTTTATAACTGTTTTTAGCATAGAATCTATATTGATTTGTTCAGCTAAAAAATCAGTCTTTTCACTATCTAAACGTAAATAACTAAGTACCATATTTACATATTGTTCTATTTTAAAAAGTTCTATTTCTAATTTATTTTTTTGATCAATATTACTTTCAATTAAGAAACTTAATGCGGCTATTGGAATTTTTATTTGATGAACCCACATAGTATAGTAATCTGTTAAATCTGTTAATTCTTTTCTATTGTCATTAATTATTTTTATATTTTCTTCTTTTAATTTTTTAATTATATCTGTGTATGATTTTTCTATTATATTATTATTTTCATTTATTTCAGAAATATCTATCATTTTATTTTTTGCAAAAATTTTTAGTTGTTGATATTTGGATATATATTTTCTAATATCAAAATAAATATATATAAAACTTATTATTAACGATAAAAAGAGTGGGTATAAAATTTTTTCAAAATCTATTTGATATAAAGTAATTGGAATATATGTTGTAAAAAATACAATAGTTAGCAATGTCAATAGAAAATATCTATTACTCTTTATATAATCTAAAAGTAATTTTATCATATCATATAACCTCTACCTTTTTTTGTGATAATAAAATCAATAAGTCCTAGCGTTTCTAATTTTTTTCTTAATCTATTTATATTAACTGACAATGTATTTTCATCAACAAAAGTATCTGATTCCCATAAATATCTCATTAAATCTTCTCTTGACACTATGTTTTCTCTATGTTCAAATAGTAATTCTAATATTTTACTTTCATTTTTGGTTAATTCTATACTTTGTCCTTGATAACTTACAGTATCTTTCAAATTATCAAAAATAACATCTTTATATACTACTAAATTGTGTTCTGTATTAAAATTATAAACTCTTCTCAAAATAGCATCAATTTTAGCTTTTAATATTACTAATTTAAATGGTTTAACTATAAAATCATCAGCACCTACTGTTACTGCCATTACTATATTCATATCATCAGAAGCAGAAGATATAAAAATAATAGGTGTCTTTGCTAATTTTCTTATTTCTTCACAGTAATAGTAACCATCATAATGTGGTAAATTTATATCCATTAATACTAAATCTGGCTTAAACTCTATAAATTCTTCAATAACATTATTGAAATTTTCAATAATTTTTGTTTGAAAATTCCATTTTATTAAATAATCTTTAATACCATTTGCAATAGTGTAATCATCTTCTACAATTAATATCTTATACATAATTCTATCCCTTATATTTTTTTGTTTCACGTGTAACTACTATTATTTTCCTAAACAAAAACGACTAAATAATTCATTTATTAATTCATCACTACTATTTTCACCAATAACTTCTCCTAATAAGTTGAATGTATTTGTATAATCTATTAATACCATATCTACTTCTAAGCCTAACTCTGCTGCACTTATAGCCTCATTTAAACTATCTAATGCTCTTTTTATTAAATTAACTTGCCTTGTATTAGATAAATAAGTTGCATCTTTAGGTTTGGCTTTTCCATCAAAGAACATATCTCGAATATTTTTTTCTAACAATTCTATACCTTCGTAAGTTGTCATAGAAGTTTTGATAATAGGGTGATTATACGCTAATTCTCTTACTTCTTCTATATCAATTTTAGTTTCTAAATCCAATTTATTCAAAATTACTATAGTTTGTTTATTTTCTGTAAGTTTTATTAGTTCTCTATCTTTTTCGGTTAATTGTTCACTACTATTTAATAAAAATAATACTAGATCTGCGTGTTCTAATTCTTTCTTACTTCTTTCTACACCTATTTGTTCTACTATATCATTAGTTTCTCTTATTCCTGCTGTATCTATAAGCTTTATCGGAACTCCTTTTATATTAACATATTCTTCCAAAACATCCCTTGTAGTTCCTGCTATATCTGTTACTATTGCCTTATTTTCCTGTAACAGATTATTTAATAAGGAACTTTTACCTACATTAGGTCTTCCTATTATTGCCGTATTTAGTCCTTCTTTAATTATTTTTCCTTGTTTTGATGTATCTAATAAATTTTCTAAACTATTTTTTATACTTTTTGATTTTTCTAAAATTGTTTTTGTAGTTTCTATTTCTAAATCATCATATTCTGGATAATCTATATTTACTTCTACTACTGCCAAAATATCTAATATTTCTTCTCTTAATTTTTTTATTAGTTTTGATAATCTTCCTTGCATTTGATTGTTAGCTAACATACTAGCTTCTTCTGTTTTACTTTTAATAAAATCAATTACTGCTTCTGCTTGTGAAAGGTCAATTCTTCCATTTAAAAATGCTCTTTTTGTAAATTCTCCTGGTTCTGCTAATCTTGCGCCGTTATCCAAACATAAACTTAATATTTTTTGAATAGTTATAAGTCCTCCGTGACAATTAATCTCAACCACATCTTCACAAGTATATGTTCTAGGAGATGCCATTTTAACAACCATTACTTCTTCTATTTTTTCATTATTTGTTGGGTCTACTATATGTCCATAGTTTATAGTATGACTATCTACATTACTAACAGTTTTATTTTTATACAGCTTTACTATTTTATCAGCTATTGAAAAAGCATCATCTCCACTTAATCTAACAATTCCTATTGCACCTTCTCCTAAAGCTGTTGATATTGCTGCTATCGTTTCACTCATATTACTTCTCTCTTTCTTATATAAAATAAAGAGATGAAAATAGATAATTTCAAAAATATTTCCACCTCATACATATTGCTCTGTTTTTTATTTAATTATTATAAAGATCCAATTCTTCCAAAACTTGTTCTAATTCTTCTTTTATAAAATCCTTAGGCAAAAACGATTTAGCTCCATTTTTTATCGCTTTTTGTCGATAAATTGGAACATGCCCAACACTACTGCATATAATTATTTTAGAATTAGGATATTTATTACTTATGATTTTTGTAGCTTCTAAACCGTCCATAATAGGCATACAAATATCCATTATAACATAATTTGGAATTTCCTTGTCGTAACTTTCCACTCCAGATTTTCCATTATAAGCCAACAAAGGTTTAAATCCTAGTTCTTCTACTAATTCCTTTGCTCTATTGATATAAAATGGGCTATCCTCAATTATTAATATTTTCTTCATAATAACTCCTATTTTGCCGTTATAACTAAGTATCTATAAGGTTCTTTTCCTTTTGATTCTGTTTCTACATTTTTTATATTACTAAGAGCATTATGAATAATTTTTCTCTCAAAACTAGTCATAGGCTCTAATTCAATAGGTTTACCTAATTTTTTAGATTTTTTTGCCATATTAAGTGCTAATTCTTCTAATGTTTCTTTTCTATTATCTCGATAATCATCACAGTCAATATTTATTCTAAAATATTTTTTACTAAATTTCTTACCATAATTATTAGCTAAAACTTGCAAACTATTTAAGGTATTTCCTCTTTTTCCTATTAGAAGACTAGTATTTTCTACATCTAATATTTTTATAGTATAATTTTTGTTTCCTTCATCTATAAATTGAAGATTAGCTGTATCAAATCCCATAGAATGTACTATTTTTGTCATATAATTTAATATTTTTTCTTTATTTGCTACTATATTATCTTCTTTTTTTTCTATTAATTTTTCCACAGGAGTAGGGGAAATTTCATTATCTTTAACTTCATTTTTTTCTTCTTTTTTTAATTCTATTACTTCTGTTTCAACAGTTTTACTTGTATTTTCTACATTTTCTTTATAATCTATATCTAATGGCGTTAATTTTACGATAGCTTCCTTTTTAAATAGACCTAATATTCCTGAACTACCTGCTTCTTCTACTTCTATTTTTACTTGTTCTTCTGTTAAACCTAACTCTTTTAACCCTTTTTGTATTGCTAAATCAACACTTTTTTCTTTATATGTATAAACTTTCACTATTTACACCTCTTTTTATATAATTTTGTTTTTGTTAATAAATGATTTATAGACTTACTAAATTCTAAAAATTCTATATCAACAGCAGATTTTCTTACAATAATAATTATATCATAAGATTTTATTTTATCTTTATTTTTATTAATGCATTCTCGTACATATCTTTTTAATTTATTTCTTATATGTGCTTTTCCTAATTTCTTACTAACAGAAATACCCAATTTAATATGATTGTCTTTGTTAGCACTATAATACATTACGAAATGTCTGTTAGCAAAAGATTTTTTTTCTTTTATAATTCTATGAAAATCGTCTTCTTTTTTTATTCGATATTTCTTTTTCATTTACATACCTTTCTATTATATTAATATATTTTATCAGTTTCTCAATATAATTACAACAAAAATAAAAGAAGGTTTTAACATAATTAAAACCTTCTTTAAATATATTTTTATGCTGATAGAACTTTTCTACCTTTAGCTCTACGTCTTGCTAAAACATTTCTTCCATTTTTAGTACTCATACGAGCTCTAAATCCGTGAACTTTTGAATGTTTTCTTTTATTAGGTTGATACGTACGTTTCATTTTATTCCTCCTCGAGTATTTTTATAAAGATAGATGTAATAACTATAAAATATTATCACACTATAAAAAAAAAAGCAAGTATTCTAACAAAGTTATTATGAAAATTTTGTATGATAGAGTAGCCAAAATTTATTATTATAAAATACTAATATTATAAAAATAAAAACACTGTTTTAATAACAAATTTTAATAGTATGTTTAGAAATACTAAACTTCTTTTGTTTATGTTTTTCTTTTTTTTTTTATTATACTATGATATAATCATACAGATACTATTAAATATTTTTATATATTTAGTTTATATGTTTTCCACAGATAATGATTTTTATTATTAAAATCTTATGGAAAAACAAAAAAAGTTTCACAAGTTTTTTTAAAGTTTTAAAAAGTTTTCCACAAAAATAAACATTTTCCACAAAAAAGTTTTCCACAACTTTTGGAAACTTGTTAAAAAATATTAAAACTTATTTAACTAGCTTGTTTATATGTTTGAAAAACTTTGTAAAATTTAAACGATTTTTAAAAAATTACTTTTATAATAACAAATATAACAGATAAAATTATAGAAGAAATTAACAATTTTAAAAAAGTTTTCCACAAGTTGTTAAAAACTTTTTTATTTTTTATTTAGTTCTTTAATAATTTTACATTTTATTTATTAGGAGGGTATTATGAGTAATACTAATTTTATTTGGGAACATATCCTAAAGAATATTAAAGATGAATTATCTCCTGAAGTATATGAAGATTGGCTTTCTAAAAGTTATATAGATAATGTTGACTTAAAAACAAAAACTATTACTATTATAAGTAGTAATTCTTTTATGTCTGATCTTTTCAAGAATTTTTATGATGAAAAGTTCAAAGCTATCGTCAAAAAATTAATGAACGTTGACTTTAATATTTATTATAACTTTATCGATGAAGAGAAAGTTGTAGTAGATACTAGAAAGACAGAAGAAAATAGTAATTCTGCAGAACAACTTATTATGAATAATTTTTTAGCAAAGGATAAACCTTCAGGATCACAAAACTTCTTTCAAAAGCAATCTTTTTCATTAGAAGATTATAAACAACCTGTTCAAAAAGTACAACTCACTTCTTCTAAAAATAATCCTTCTTTAAACAAAAATTTTACTTTTGATAATTTTATTGTAGGAGAAGGTAATCAGTATGCTGTTACTTTGGCAAGAACTGTTGCATCTTATCCTGGTGAAAGTTCACCTGCTTTCATTTATGGAGGAGTAGGTTTAGGAAAAACTCACTTACTTCACGCTATAGGAAACGAATTAGAAGAACATCATCCTGAATTTAAAATAAAATGCATTTCTTCTGAAAAATTTTTAAATGATTTTATGCGTTTAATTCAGCCAGGTTCTAAATCAAATTTTTCTAATGAAGAATTTAACAAGATTTATCGCAATGTTGATGCTTTATTAATTGACGATATTCAATTTCTATCTGGTAAGCAAGAAACATTAAAAAACTTTTTCCACGTTTTTAATGAACTACAAGAAAATCAAAAACAAATAGTTTTGATAAGTGATAGACCTCCTCATTTATTAGATGGTATTGAGGATCGATTAGTTTCTAGATTTGAATCTGGAGTTACTGCTGATATAACACCACCTGAATATGAAACTATAGCAACAATTCTTAAATTAAAATGCAAAGAAGCTAATATTTCTATCGATGAATCAATAGTTGCATATATTTCTGGGCATATTCATCAAAATACTAATAGAAATATTCGTGAATTAGAAGGTATTGTTAAAGAACTTAAATTTATGGTTCCAAAAAACGAAAAAATTACAATGGAAATGGTCGAGCGAATAGTAAAAAAACGTATTAATACTACAAAGAAAACTATAAAACCTGACAATATTATTAATACTGTCGCTAGTTTTTATAATATTTCTGTTGACGATATATACTCTGCTAAAAGAAATAAAGAAATAGCTAATGCTAGACAAATAGCTATCTATCTTTGTCGTGAACTAACAGATTTATCTTTACCTGCAATAGGTAATATTTTCAAAAAAGATCATTCTTCTATTTTTTATGCCAACAATAAAATAATGACTTTGAAAAAAGAAAACGAAGAAGTTGCAGCTGATATAGAAAATATAAAAAATAAAATAAAAAATATATAATCAAAAGAAATAAACATTTTTTAACAAGTTTTTCCACAAGAATGTTAATAAATTTTATTAAGTATAATAGGCTTAAAATTAGTTTTCCACAGTTTTTACAAAGCTTATTACTACTATATTATTATTATTATATATATTATAAAGGAGAAAATTAATGAAATTTAATATTATAAAAAGAAATTTTTTAGAGGCATTAAATACTGTTTCTAAAATAATAGTTCAAAATACAGTAAGTGAAGCTCAAAAAGGTATAAAAATAGAATTATATAAGGATAAAATGATTTTAAAAGGTAGTGATTCTATGGTATTTATGGAGTATTCTTTAGAAGCTGTTAATGAAGATAAAGAAGTAATAACAATTTTAGAAGAAGGGGAATTAGTGGCTCCTACTAACTACTTTTTGGATATTATAAGAAAAGCTCCTACTGAAATTATAGAAATAGAAAGTAATGGATCAACTATTAAAATAAAATCAGGAAAAAGTGAATTTAACATACAAGGATATGATATAGATGAATATCCAGAGTTTCCTATAATTGAAAAAGAAAATAAATTTACAATTAGTACTAAATTATTTAATGATATTATAAAAGAAACTTTATTTTGTACTGCTGTAAATGATCAACGTCCTATATTAGAAGGAGTTAATGTTGTATTAGAAAATAAATTTTTAACAGCTACTGCGACAGATTCTCATAGATTAAGTAAAAGAAGATTATTATTAGACAATATAGAAGATTCTCAAAATTTTAATATAATAATTCCTAGGAAATCTCTACAATCAATTCAAAAAATTATAGAGAATAAAGATGAAGATTTAGAAATTTATTATGAAGAAAATAGAATAGTTTTTGTTTATAGAAATATTATTTATTCAGCTATATTAATTAGTGGAAAATATCCTAATACTGAGAAATTAGTACCTTCAATTTTTGAGTGTACAGTAGTAGCTAACAGTAAAGAGATGTATCACGCAGTCGATAGGGTATCATTAGTAAGTAAAGATGAAAAAAATGATATAGTTAAATTAGCTATTAATGACGGAGTAGTTAATTTATACGCATATTCTAAAGAATTAGGAACTGCAGAAGAGGACTTTTTCGCAGAAACGTATAATGAAGAAGGTAAATTTGAAATAGCTGTTTCTGCAAAATTTTTGAAAGAAGCTATATCAGCTATAAATTCAGAAAATGTGATTGTGAAATTTTCTGGTGAATTAACTGCATTTATTATGCAACCTAGTGATTATCATAGAGATATATTAGAAGTTTTATTACCTGTTAGAACTTATTAAATAGAATTGTAAAATTATAGAAAGGAAGAACTATGACAAAAAAAAATCAATGGATTATATTGTTAGCTATAATTTTGTTGGGATCTATCCTTAGAACACCAATAACAGGAATAGGATCTATAATAGGGATAGTAAAAGATATTTTAAATATCAATAATACTTTAGCAGGTTTAATAACTACAATACCTTTAGTAGCATTTGCAGTAATAAGCCCGCTAGCATCAAAATTTTCTAATAAATATGGTTTAGAAAAAACATTATTTTATTCTACTATAATTATAACATTAGGTTTATTATTTAGATTTTATATAAATGTATATGTATTATTTATTACAACTTTTATAATAGGGGTAGGTATAGCATTAGGAAATGTGCTGTTACCAGCAGTAGTAAAAAAATATTATCCAACAAAATTAGGAGTAATGACGGGATTTTTCTCTGTAATTATGACGGTAACAGCTTCTATATCAGCAGCAGTAAGTTATCCTATAGCTAGTTCTAATATTTTTGGAGAAACTTTTAGTTTAGCACTATCGCTGAATATATGGATTATTGTAGCACTTTGTTGTATTGTAATTTATTTTTATCTAGCAAAAAATAATAACAAGGTATTAGGAGATAAGGGTAATAATTCAAAAAAAACTAATATTTTTAGAAGTCCAAAATTATACACTGTAACTATTTCTATGGGATTACAATCTGCATTATATTATAGTAGTGTATCTTGGTTTGGGCAAATTATGGTAGATAAAGGTTTTTCTAATGCTGAAGCAGGATTATTACTTTCGATAAGTCAGTTTGCACAATTTCCTGCAACATTTTTGATGCCTATATTAGCAGATAAAATAAAAAATAAATTAATTATACCTGTATTTATAGTTTTAAGTTATTTTATTTCTTTAGTAGGATTGTTATATGTAAATAATAATATGTTTATTATGGTAATAATAATGATTTTATTTGCCTTAGCAGGAGGAGGATCATTCTCTTATGTAATGTATCTATTCTCAGTAAAAACTAGAAACTCAGTTGAGGCATCTCAAGTATCTGGAGTAGCACAATCAGGTGGATATATTCTTGCAGCAATATTTCCTCCGTTATTAGGATATATAAAAGATATCTCAAGTTGGAATAGTGCAATGTATATTTTGTTGATAACAGTAGGAATTTTATTTTTCGCTATGATACATTGTAGTCGTGAAGGAAATATTATAGAAGATAAAAATGATTAAATATTTTGTTAACAATATTAGTAATATTTGAAGAAAATAAGAATTATATGTTAAACAAGGAGTGATGTTATCTCCTTGTTTTTTTATTTCATAATATTATATAGTTCTATATTTCTCATAAATAAAACAAATACATAGTTTTAAAAATTATAATTTTTAAAATAGAATTTAATATTTATTTGAATATAGTAGTTTTATTATTTAGTAAAGAAAAAACTGTTGATATTATTATCAACAGTTTAATTATTTTTTATTAATTTTTTAAACTTCTAAAGCAGCGTAAGCGTCGTTTAATGTATTTTTTAGAACATCTGCTGAATGTTTCATTTTTGCTAATTCTTCAGATGATAAGTCCATTTCTACTATTTCACGAACACCTTCTCTACCAATTATAGCTGGAACACCGATATATAAATCTTCTACGCCATATTGACCTTCACAATAACCACTTACGGCAAGTTCAGTATTTTCATCACGTAAAATTGCTTTAACAATAGTGAATAGTGAAATACCGATAGCATAGTAAGTAGCACGTTTACGATTGATTACTTCGTATGCTGCACGCATAACTCTTTCTTCGATTTGTTCAAAATCAGCTGCAGTATATTTGTCAGTAGATGCTAAGAATTTATCGAATTGTTTTCCATAAACATAAACATTACTCCAAGCAGCGAATTGAGTATCTCCGTGCTCTCCTAGAATATATCCTCTAACACTGTTAGGTGCTACATCTAAAACTTCTCCTAACATATAACGGAATCTTGATGTATCAAGAGTTGTTCCAGAACCGATAATTCTGTTTTTAGGGAATCCAGTGAATTTTTGTAGAGCGTTTGTTAATACGTCTACTGGATTAGATGCTATAACTATAATTCCATCAAATCCAGATGCAACTATTTGGTCAGACATTTCTTTAACAACTTTCATGTTTTTGTCAACTAAGTCTAGACGAGTTTCACCTGGTTTTTGAGGAAGCCCTCCACAGATAACTATAACATCAGCATCAGAACATTGTTCATATCCACCAGAAGTAACTTTAATAGGTGGTACTAAAGCTCCTGCGTGATTTAAGTCCATTGCTTCACCTTCAGCTTTTTCTGCGAAGAAATCAATCAAACCTAACTCTTCACATAAACCACTTGAATAAAGTTGGTATGCAAAACTCATACCTACCATCCCGGCACCGATTAAAACAACTTTTCTGTTTTTTGCTTTCATAGAAAAATCCTCCATGTAATTATATTTAATTTTTATTTTAGTAACGAAATTATTACTAAAAAGAATTATATCATATTTTTTTTTGAAAAGAAAGCGAAATCAAAAATTTTTCTTTTTCTACTAATAAAATATAAAAATTATAATTTAATTATATAAAAAATGTAATTTTGAAATCATTATCTTTAGCTTTAAATAAGTATTTAAATAAAAGATAATAATAAATATTTTGAAATAAAATACTAGACTTTAAATAATATTTTTGATAAAATAAAAACATGTAAAGGTTTTAAACTAAGAGATAAGGAGTGAACTTTATGACTATAACTATTTATGATGTAGCAAGAGAAGCTAAAGTATCTATGGCCACAGTATCAAGAGTTGTAAATAATAATCCTAATGTAAAAGAAGCTACAAGAGTCAAAGTACAAGAAGTGATAAAGAGATTGAAGTATACGCCTAATGCAGTAGCAAGAGGATTAGCTAGTAAAAAAACTACGACAATTGGAATAGTATTACCTGATATTTCAGATTTGGCATCTGCTGAAACAGTAAGCGGAATAGAATCAGTTGCTAACATGTATAACTACAATGTTATATTAGCAAATTCTTGTAATGATAAAGATATAGAAAGAGATATATTCAACTCATTTATGAGTAAACAAGTAGATGGAATTATATATTTAGGACATTCTATGACTGAAAGTACAAGAAATTATTTAGAAGGAATGGATATTCCATTAGTATTATCAAGCAATATAGATATTGGAGATCGTTATTATTCAATAAATATTAATTATGAAACAGCTGGTTATGATGCAACTAAAGAATTTTTAGAAAAGGGAATAAAAAGAGTATCGTTAGTAATTAGTTCTTATGAGTCACAAAAAGCACAAAGAATTATAAGTGGATATAAAAAAGCATTGAATGAATATAAAGTTGAATTTGATTCTAGTTTAATAGTAGATGGATATAAAACTTATAAGGAAAGTACAGGTGTGTATAAAAAGATAAAAATGAACAAAGCTGAAGTCGTAATTACTATGTTTGATGAGGTAGCATTGTCAATATTACATCAAGCACAAGACATGGGATTAGAAGTACCAAAAGATTTAGAAATACTTTCATTTGAAAATACTAAATTGTTAGATATGGCTAGACCAAAAATATCTTCTATATTCCAACCTATATTTGATATAGGAGCAGTTTCTATGAGAACTTTAACAAAAGTAATAGATATAGAAAAGGCAAAAAGTAAAGGTGAAGAATATGAAGAAACAGAAATTTCATCTTTACAATCAGAAGGAAAGAAACTTTATTTACCACATAGAATAATTCATAGACAAACAACAAAATAATTATTTAGCTAGAGTTAGACTCTAGCTTTTTTATTTTAGAAAACAAAAAATGTTGAAGATAGAATAATTTACACAAGAATAATAAAATGATACACTTAACAAGGTTAGTAATATTTTTTATTAATAATATATCAGTATTTAGCATCATATAAATATTATTATAAAAAAAAGTTTTAATTTAGTAAATTTTTAATAATTATTGGAGATATAAATGATGAAAGAAAATAAAAAACAAAAATGGTCAATTAGGAAAACTAAAATTGCGGTTGGATCTGTTTTTATAGGTACTTTGGTAGTTTTAGGTATAGGAGAAGAAAATGATGTTCTAGCTAATGAAATAGGAAATACTAGTATAGAATCTATTGCATCAGAAGATAATACTAATACGATAGTTACTTTAGAGTCAAAAATACAAAAAGATGAAGAATCTAAAGTAATAAATGAAACATCTTCTACTACAAATGGAATGATTTATTTTGAGGAAAAAGAAACACAAACATCAAGTAAAGCAATTGAAATTTCTAAAGAAGAAACAGATGAAGATTGCATCAAAACTGTTACTAAGACGACAGAAACAACTAAGATAAGTTATGATTTTGAAGCTATTGCTGAAATAGCACCTGACGGTTCAATTATAAAAAAAGTTAAGAGTCCTGAAAATAAAGATCACGATCACAGCAATCCAACTTATGCAGAACAATACGGTCCAGTAGATTTAGAATGGAATCCAAAATTTGGAGTAAATGATACTTATCGTGTTAATTTTGGAACAAACTATGCTATAGAAAATGCGAAATTAATTTTAACTTTGCCAGTAGAAGGATATACTTTTGGTCAAGATGCAACAGATTGGTTAATTAATCGTTATTATAATAATATTAATGGAAAATCAAATTATGATTATCTTGTTTATTTTGTAAAAGATAAAACAGATGAAGAAATTTTAGAATTAAACAAATCAAGCGAAAGAATAATATATTTTAAAGCACCTGTAATTTCAAATGATAATAAAACTTTTGAAATTGATTTAGGAACTCTTCCTGCTCGTACAGCTTTTTCACTTCAATTTCTTCGTGATAAAGTTTCTTTAGGAGAAGTTGAGCATAAGGCTGGACCAGTTGCTAAATTAAAAGGGGCTTTCGTTTTTGATAAAGGAATTGTTTTACCGTCAAGTACACAAACTGCAGATTTATTGAATAAAGAAGATAAAAGAGAAGCTGGCATAAATAGTTCATCAACTTGGACTTCAAAATCAGATGATGTTATTAAAACTGGAGATGTAACAGCTGCTGGAGAAGAGATAATAACAAAAAATGGTTATGAATATGAAATAAAAACAACGACTGAAATTATTCGTATTAATCCAGATCAATGTGGTTGTGATAGGATAATTACAACAAAAGAGATAACTAGTAACTTCAAAATTAATGCGGAGTCAGTTATGGATCCAACCTTACCAGATTATTCTAACAATGGTTATTTAGTTAAAGTTGCTAATCAAAATAATCATACCAATATTAAGGAAGGTTCTGCAATTGAAGGACCAGCCAATGCTGAAATTCAACATTGGCAAACAACTTCAAATGGAACAACAACTCAATATTGGCGTCCGGTATTGGCACTAGATTATGCAGCAGAAAATGGTAAGTGGATTATCAATTTACCTTATGAGGTAACAAAAGCAGACATATCTGATGCAAGTGGATGGCTAACTGATCGTTATTATCCAGCAGTAACAGGAGAAAAATATTATTCTAATTATGGAACAATTACTGGAGTTAATATTTTGGATAAAATAACAATTTTAGGAAAACAAGTAATTGTAGATTTAGCTGATATTCCTGCACGTACAGCAATGGCATTAGTTATTTCTAAGACATTTGAAACGTCTGAGAATTTAAAAAATAATCCGTACAAAACTTCTTACACATTTGAAGGAACGTGGAAATTTAAAGATATAAAATTACCTACTACAACAATAACTGAAACTATTGAATGTAGTTGTGAATGTGCACCTAAGGATAAGGATATTAATCCAAAGCCGGAGCCAGAACCAAAATTAGAGGAAAAATCAGAAGAACTGAAGGAAGCAGATATAGAGAAAGATAAACCAGAAAAAATAGAGAAGAAACTGTCTAATACAGGTTATAAAACAAATTCAACAACTTATACAGGAATGGTTGGATTA
>NZ_JBXHBE010000004.1:0-151631 GCF_056897515.1 Gemelliphila sp. 1F1 | reverse complement strand
TCTCCAAATTACTTGTTAGCTTGATTAGCTCTCTTAAAAAAGTTTTTTTAGTTGTCTTTTCTTCAACTTCTTTTATCGGAATTAACGTTGACTTTTCGTTTAGTTTTCAATGTTCAATGTTTTTTTCAATAATGGAGCGGGTGATGAGAATCGAACTCACAACATCAGTTTGGAAGACTGAGGTTTTACCACTAAACTACACCCGCATTTTTTATATATTTTATTTTATTTCTTCTTTGAGAAGACTTTGTCTATTTTATCATTTTAATAATTCTTTGTCAAGAACTTTTTTATCTTTTTTTTCTTAACATTTGATTATTTTTTGTTTGTGATTGTTCGTCTATTTTTAAGACTTTAATATTCTATCATCTTCTTTTTTGTTTGTCAATATATTTTTTATATTTATTTCTTAATTTTTTTACTTCTTAACTTTAAATGAAGAAGATATACTCAAAATTAAGTATATCTTCTATTTAAAAACTAATTATTTATCTTTTCTCTTACGATATGTTATTATTGTCGCTAATATTAATCCAACCATTCCTGTATAAGTTGTTGAATTTGTTTTATAACCTGTATTAGACAGTTTCTTCTCTATTTTTTCTGGTTTATCTTTCTCTATATCTGCTTCCTTCAGTTCTTCTGAGTATGGGGTTGGATTAGTAATTTCTAGTTTCGGTAAATCGTAATCCAGTGGGGGCACAGTTGGTCTACCTATTTTTAGTTTTGGCAAATTATAATCTAATGGGGGCACTACCGCTTTGCCTATTTCCAGTTTCGGTAAATTATAATCTAGTGGGGGCACAGTTGGTCGCCCTATTTCTAGTTTCGGTAAATTATAATCTAATGGGGCACTATCGCTTTTCCTATTTCTAGTTTTGGCAAGTCATAATCTAATGGGGGCACTACCGCTTTTCCTATTTCCAGTTTTGGTAAATTATAATCTAGTGGTGGCACCATTGGTCGCCCTATTTCTAATTTTGGCAAATCGTAATCCATTGGGGGGCTCCGTTGGTCTACCTATTTCTAGTTTTGGCAAATCATATTCTAGTGGTGGTAATACCGCCTTGCCTATTTCTAGCTTCGGCAAGTCATAACTTAATTCCGGTCCTGTTTCACTTTTTTTAAGTTCTGACTCTTTTATCCATCCAGCATAAACATGAACTTCATTTGGATTTAAAATTGTTGTTATTTCTCTACCCATTTCTCCAAAAGAAATCTTGTCAAAATCAACTAATTTATCTTTTTCTGTATCTTCACTAGCCATTTCTACTACGTTTCCTTGTGCATCAACAGTAAACCAGCCTTTGAATACATAACCTTCGCGTGTAGGTTCATCAGAAATTTTGTTAACTTTTACTTTGTAAGAATCATAAACATCAAATAGTTCTTCTTTCTCTTTTGAATTATCAGCAAATTTTGCATCAGGTGCATTAACGTGGTATACCATTTTGGCACGTTGCCCTAAAATAATAGTATTTTTTTCTGGATTTAGCATATAGTCCCATACACCTACAGATGTATGATCATTATATCCAGCTGCATTTCTATAAGTTGATAGTCTATTTACATAATGTAAATATTTAGCATCTTCTTTAGTAGGGTTGTATTGTCCATCTCCTCTTGCAACTGTATATCCTATATAACGATGACTATTTTCCTCCAATTTTTTATTTAAATTATTAGCGTTCGTAAGTTTCTCTTTTTCACTTATTGAAACATTTATTTGTTTATTTAGTGAGCCAGTCAAGATAATTGAAGATTGTCAATCTATAACACGAACGTCATTACCGTCAAATTGACCATTTGGGGTAATAATAACATCTTTTTTAGCATAGATATTTAAGCCACCATTTTCTTCCGATGATAGTATATGTCCTGAACCCGTTGACCAATCTCCTCTTCTATTTCCAGATAACGTCGAAGTGTCTACTTTTAAATAACCATCATTTAAGATACCTGGTACAGAGTAATAAGCCCAGTTATCTTTAATTTGGGCACCATTTTGTAACGTCAAATGTCCTTCGTTGTATATCGCACCTCCAGTAGAGCTAGCCGTACCACTGGAGATAATACCACCATTAATAGTAACTGTATTTCCATTACCAATAAACAATCCACCACCATGACTCATATTATTATATGTACTATGTAGCATTATTTAGTACATTAACATTAGTCATAATCAAATTAACTCCAGCAGTATCGCCGACTTTATTCGCCACAGCAATACCTGCCCCTGATATCTCAGATGTAATATTCTGAATTGTAGTATCAGTTATTGTTGCAGTAACTGTACTTCCATTATAGAATACAATTCCGCCACCGTATTTCGTAGTTTTATATTTCGAAGTTGAGTTCCAAGCAGTTCCAGATCCATTCAATGTTGAATTTTTTAAATCAAATTCTCCTGTTCCTACTACTTGGATAAATCCTCCAGATTCGTATGTATGTGAACCTTCTCCTATATTAAAATTACTAGAATCTATCGTTAAGTAAGAACCTTCAGTTGTTATTGCTCCTCCTGCTATACCGTAGCCACCTAAATTACTACCTATACTAAATTGAGAATTTTTCACTATACTATGATTATTAGCAAATCCAGAATCCTCAAATTTAATAAATCCTCCAGTAGAGAATCCTCCTCTGTAACCTTCTTTTTCAAAAGAAAATTTAGCATTATAGATTTTAGCTACACCTCCTGTTATTTCAATAGATCCTCCTTGCAGACCAGCTTCTGAACTAGATGTTGCAGTATTATTATTTTTAAATATGGTAGTTGTTGCATTTTCACTATTTATGTTAAAGTTAGACTCATGTAGCTTTATTGCTCCTCCTTCACCATTTCCTCCACCTATTCCAGTCAGATTGTTAGTGAAACTACCTCATACTACATTTACAGTAGATCTCTTAGCTAAAATAGCCCCTCCACTAGGATGATTATTTGCACTAGTAACTGACGATTTTGTTTTATTATTATCAAAATTCGTATTAGTTAAATTAAGAGTTGTATTTCTTATATTAATAGCCCCTCCAGCATAACTATCTTCAGCAGAAACATTTTGTATGTTCTCCGTAGTTCCATTTTCAATATTAGAATCAGTAATATCTATTTGCGCATTATTAGCATAAATAAATCTTCCCATTGATCCACCATTAAAGTTCAAATTATTAAATGAAACTGTAGCACAATTTATGTTAAACATACTATCCACTGTTCCTGCTAAGCTCAGAGTATTACCATTTCCATTAATAATTCCTCTATAAGTATTAGATATAGCAATTTCTTATGAGATAGATAATGAATTTATTAAAGAAATATTACTATTACTAGCAATAGCTGATTTTAATTCATCAACAGTTGAAACTTCTACTGGCATATCTAATGGTAATGCTCTACTTCTAATACCTTCTCCTGTTTCGCTAGTAACATTCAATAATTCTTCATTAGTTTTATTATTGACATTATCTTCAGGTGTAGATATCTCATTAGCTGTAGATTTTTTCTTATCATCATTATTAGAATTCTCTGTCAATAAAGTCGCAACATTTTCTTCGTTTTGTTCTGGGTTCTCATTAGCGGACGCTACTCCCCCATAAAAATAAGCTGCAAATGCTACCGATGCAACTCCTACACTAAGTTTTTTAATACCATAACTGTATTGCTTATTTAATTCTTTTTCATTCAAAATTTTCTTGTTATTTTTACCTATCATAAAGTTCTCCTAATCTTTATTTTTTAAATTAATATAATAATTTTCGTAAATATTCTTAAATAATACCTTCTTTTTTTAATACAATTAATATCTAACCGTATAATTATTAAATTAAACATCTTAAACAACAACTATAATTATAAGTATAAAACATCATTATAATTACATAAATATACCATAATAATAGCATACATATATTAAGAAATCAATAAATATTTTTCTATATTAATATAAATTATATATCGCTACTTAACATAGCAATCTATCGAATTAAATATTATAATATATCTACCTAAGTTAATTGATTTTAGACTAATTATAATATAGTTAATTTATTAAAATTTTTCACATACGAAAGAAAAATTACAATATATTTGTAATTTAATAAGGCAAAATTCTTTAATAGTTAAGATAAAATATATTGCTAAACATTTGTAGATATACTATAATTAACAAAATAAATAAATTATTTTAAGGAGGTATTTTATGATATTTAGAGAATTAACTATTAATGATTTGAAAATGGTAGAAAATTATAAAAAAGATTTTTTGAAAAATTCGGAATTTATTCACGGAGCTGCAAGACTAGAAACAACTGATTCACTTTTATGGATAAAAGAATTACCTTTATACAAAGACTATAAAACTATTCCCAATAAAGATTTCGTTACAGCTCATACATTTGTACTTACTGATAATATAGAAATAATAGGTATAATAAACTTGCGTCATGAATTAAATGACTATCTATTAAACTTCGGAGGTCATATAGGATATAGTGTAAACAAAAAACATCGTGGTAAAGGTTATGGAAAAATTTTATTACAGCATTGTCTAGATTTTGCTTTTAATAATCTATTATTAGACAAAGTACTTTTAACGTGCAACGAAAATAACATAGCTTCTAAAAAAGTTATTATATCTTGTGGAGGAATACTTGAAAATAAAGTTATAGACTCAACTGACAATAATTTAATTACCGAAAGATATTGGATAAATAAAAAAAATTAAGAGAATATTATTAAAAAGTTGTTGATATATTCTAAAAAAGAAATATTCAACAATTTTTTTAATTTAATTAAGTTAAATAGATAAAAGTAATTATTAGATTGTATAAATATAAAACTTTCAATATAAACAGCTAGTTATTATTGACATTTTTCATAACAAATTCATTTTTAATTTCTAAAAATCTTCTAAAATCAGTAAGCAATCTGTATAAAATAGCTCTATCTTCAAATTCATCTCTATTCCTAGGTAATTCTCCTCTTCTATAATTTTTAGTTACAATCTCTAAATCTTCTAAAATATATTCACAAGAGTTAAATTCCGATACTTGCTCTGCAGTCAAATAAAATATAGATGCTAATTTTTCACTCTCTTTTCTATCTATTTTAATCAACTTTATACTTGAATACATATATTTTAAAGTATTGTACTGATTCATTCTAGCAATTAAGTATTGCTTATTATACTCTTTATACTTAAAAAGAGCATTATCTTCTTCAGCAGAAATAATATCTGACATCTTAACTATATCATTATTCAAGTTCTCCAAAATATTTGGTAGCTGTTCTTTAGGTATCTGCTCTTATGAAAGCAAAATTCTTTTTTTAGCAGGCATCAATCTTAAATAAAAAATATATAAAATCTCCTTTATTTGTTGCTCTATTTTATTTTTGTAAAGAGCTAGTTCTTTTTCTCTTGATGGCATATATAAATTTAAAACACCAGCTATTGTTACTGAAATTAACATCAAATATATTTCATTCAATACTATTTCTTTTGATATTTCTCTCAGTTCTAAAATATGTCCCAAAAGAACTAAACTAGGAACAAGTCCTATCATAATTCCAAATTTCATAGAAATAGGTATAAATATAATTAATATCAAAAATAAAGACAATAAGCTATATCCTACGTGATAAAAAACTATTATTCCTAGTAAAAAAACTATTAATAACGAAATAATTCTTTGATACGCTATTTTAAAAGTTGTTTTTCTTGTATCTGCAATACTTATTAAAGTTATTATCCCTGCAGAATAAGTATGATTTAATTGTAAATAATGCGCTAAAATTATTGCTGAAATGGTTCCTATTACTAATTTTGCAAATTTTATGTAATCCATTTAATTCTCCATATTTTTTTCAAAAATAAAATTCTTACCCTATTATAATTAATTGTATCTCTTTTTTCAATATTTTCAATCGTTGGTTAGCGTTGACAAAATAACGTTTTTTTGATAGGCTAATAGCTATGTATCATATTATTATGGAGGTTTTTATGGAAAACAAACAAATTAAAATTGCTACTGCTGATCCTTCGGCACTAGGGCTATTCGGATTAGCTATGGTAACATTAGTAGCATCTTCTCAAAAGTTAGGTCTTACTTCAGGGGTATCATTAGTTATACCTTGGGCTATTTTTTTAGGGGGATTTGCTCAACTTTTTGCTTGTATTCACGATGCAAGAAAACAAAACACATTCGGTGCAACAGCATTCGGTGCGTATGCTCTGTTTTGGTTTGGAGTCGGGACAACTTGGCTTATTCAAAATGGTGTATTCGGTACAACTTTAGCCAAAAATTCAGATGTTAAACAACTAGCATTTGCATTTTTAGGATATTTAGTATTTACATTATTTATGACTATTGCTGCTGTAGAAACGAACAAAGTATTATTTATTATCTTTATCTTAATAGATTTTCTGTTTATAGGACTTAGTTTATCTACATTCGGTATTGCAGAACACTCTATGCACTTGTTAGCAGCATATAGCGAATTATTAATATCTATTTTTGCTTTTTACGGATTTGCTGCTAATGTTTTAAATGCGCATTTCAAATATGAATTTTTACCTCTTGGCAAGCCTTTAGGAATATTTGTAAAAAAAAGTAATTAGATTTTGATATTGCCCCAAAATTAAGATTTTGGGGTTTTATCATTTTTTCTAATTACTTTTTATTTATATTTTAGTGAATATATGTGAATTATTTAACCTTATGTAAATCTACATTCATTATTTTAGCAGTTTCTTCTACTTCTTTGTATGAATCTTCATTTACTTCTGTAAATCCTGTTATGTTAAATAATTTAGTAAATAAATCCATTGTTTCTTTGTCATTTTCCAATTCTTTAAATGCTTGTTTTAATTTTTTTTGCATCTCTTCATCTAAAGAATTAGAAGCTACTATAGTTATTCCTGGAATCATATTAGACTGTTTAAGGACCATAACATTTTCTTTAGCACTAGGAAATTCTTTTTCATATCTCTCCACTATTCTGTCGTAAGATCCAATAACATCTACATCTCCATTAACTAAAAGTTGCAAACTTTTATCGTGTCCACCAGTGAACTGAGTAGTTACATCATTTTCTAATGATAATCCTGCATTTACCAACATAGCTCCAGGATAAATATATCCTGAGGTTGAACTAGGATCTACGAAAGCCACCTTTTTACCTTTTACATCTTCCAAAGAATTTATACCAGAATCTTTTCTTGTATATAAATAAGAGTAATAACCAGGCTCTCCTGTTTTTCCTTTAGCTGTCAATATAGGTTTAGCTTGTTGCTCTTTTGCTAATAAGTACGCAAAAGGTGGCATAAAACCAAAGTCTACACTTCCACTTCCTATACCTTCAACAAAACCTATATAATTGCTAGCAGTATATGCTTCAACTTTTACACCTAATTTCTTACTTAAAGCATCAGCAATAGGTTTTACATCCTCAATTAGAGTTTCGCTATTATTTAAAGGAACAAATCCCATTTTTATAACTTTTTGTTCTTCTTTTTTACTATTTGAACAAGAAGATAAAGTTATAATTAACAATAAACTTACTACTATACCTAATAATTTCTTCACACAAATCCCCTCCTAGTGTGCTTTATTTTTTGTAAATAATATCGCTATCATTCACAAAATTATTATACCATATACTATATCAAAAAAATACCTTATTTCTATCAATATATAATATTTTGTCAAAGAAAATTTATAAAAAAGCTAATCGCAATCACATAGCTATATTGTTAAGATTATTTAAAAATGTATATTCTACTACATAAAATAAAAAAAGTTAGTATAAATAAATTATACTAACTTTTTTTTAAGGCGGCTACCGGATTTGAACCGGTGATCAAGGTTTTGCAGACCCGTGCCTTACCACTTGGCTAAGCCGCCATAATATATATAATTATTAAATGGGGCGGCTGACGGGAATCGAACCCGCGAATGTCGGAACCACAATCCGATGCGTTAACCACTTCGCCACAGCCGCCATATTGTTAAAAGCAACATAGATAATTATATATTGTTTTCTATTAATTGTCAAGGTATATTTGGTATTGTTTCATATATAATTAACGAAATAAAAATTAAATAATCTCAAATAACATTAAAATGTTACCTGAGATTATTAATTAACTATAAATAATTATTTTACCTTAACTCCTAAAGCTTGTAAATAAATGTGTAATGTATCATTAACCTCTTTAGTATTACTTAAAGTACTATCTAAATCAACAACAATCTCGACATTTTTATTATAATTTTGTACTAATATTATATTACTTAACACACAAATATTCGAAACTAAGCCTACAAATTCTACTGTTTTATAATCGCTTCTTGCAATAAATTTTGCTAACTCCACACTTCCAAAAGAATCTTTTTCAAATATTCTCTTAGCATTATCCATGTAATTAACAATATTACCATATAGTTTATGACCTTGACTATCCTTTATACAATGTTCAATAGGTATATGTAGTCCTTCTCTAGTTTCTAAATATCCCTCATCATGTGTGTCAAACGTAAATACTATATCTTGTCCCTCAGATAAATATTGCTTTATTTTATCCTCTATATTGGACTCTATACCTCCTGCACCAGAAAATCCCAAAGTCCCATCAACAAAATCTACTTGATAGTCAACAATAACTAACAATTTCTCTGATGTCCTATTTTTCAACTGTAATTTTATGTATAAAAATACTACAATAGACAACAATAATACAAGAGCTGTATAAATAACATTATCAATAGCCTTCATATTACGACCTAAATTAAATATAATAATAGCTGATGTTCCTAAAATTAACAAAACTATAGGAACTAAATATTTAGACCTTATTTTTAATTCTATTAAGAAATCTTTTTTACCTAATTTTTTGTATATTAAAAATATAATTAGAACTATTGTGGATATTAAAAATAATATTATTCCATATTTATGAACTATATGAAATACATATTTCCAACTAGGTCCTAATATATATCCCATTGTAATAAATGTAAATACCCACAATATTCCACCAACCGTTGAGTAAATATGAAATTTCTTAGCATCTACCTTAGAAATACCAGAAAAATAACCTAGAATATGACGAACTCCCGGTAAATAATAAGCTATAAAAATAACTATAGGTCCGTATTTATTGAAAAACTTTGTCGCTTGAGCCATTCTTGGCTTAGTAAGACCTATATATGTTCCGTATTTGTCAATAGCTCTTCTCCCTAATCTACGACCCACTTCGTATGATAATTGCATACCTATTATCGTCCCTAAAGATCCTGATAAAATCATAAGTAAATAATTAGCGTGTCCAGAATAACCCATAACACCTGCAACTGCCATCATAGTTTCCCCAGGAATAGGCAATGCAACAAATTCTAATATTAACGAAACAAATAATATTAAATATACGTGTTCAGTTAATAATTTAAACAACATATCCATAAATTTATACAATACTCCTCTTTGTTTAATTATAACAATTATAACACAATTTACTTATCTTATCCAAAATAGTTTTTAATTTTCATAATAAAAAACAGCTCAAAATTTTTGAACTGTCTTTATTTTGTAATTTCGTATAAATTGAATTATTTATTCTATCTTTTTGCTATTTCTTCTAGTAACATTTTATTTATCATTTGTGGATTAGCTTGCCCTTTGGAAGCTTTCATTATTTGACCTACTAAGAATCCTATGGCTCTATCTTTTCCATTTTTGTAGTCTTCTATAGATTGAGGATTATTATCTAGTGCTTCTGTTACCCATGCACTAAGTTGGTTAGTATCTGAAACCTGTACTAATCCTTTTTCTTTTACTATTTCTTTAGCATCTCCACCATTTTCGATAAGCTCTTGGAAAACTTTCTTAGCTATTTTACTAGAAATCGTTCCATCAGTAATTAGATTTATCATTCCTGCCAAAGATGCCCCTGTTAATTTAGTATCTTTTAGTTCTTTTTGTTCTTTATTCAAATAAGCATTAACATCCACCATTAAATAGTTAGACGCTAATTTAGGATCTGCTCCTAACTTAACTGTTTCTTCAAACATATCAGACATTTCTTTAGTTAATGTTAATACGTGTGCATCATAGGCTGGCAATCCTAATTCTTCTTGATATCTCTTTCTTCTAGCGTCTGGTAATTCTGGTATTGTTGCACGTACTTCTTCCATCCATTCATCAGATATTATCATAGGAACTATGTCTGGCTCTGGGAAATATCTATAGTCATCTGAACCTTCTTTTACACGCATAAGTTTTGTTGTTCCCGTTGTTTCATCAAATCTACGTGTTTCTTGTTTGATTTCTCCTCCAGACAAAATAACTTGTTCTTGACGTTTTTCTTCGAATTCTAAACCTTTTTTTACAAATGTGAATGAGTTTAAATTTTTTAATTCAGTTTTTGTTCCAAATTTTGTCTGTCCATAAGGTCTAATAGATATATTAGCATCACAACGCATTGACCCTTCTTCCATTTTGACATCAGAAACTTCAATATATTGAATTATTGAACGTAATTTTTCTAAATAAGCATATGCTTCTTCAGGAGTTCTAATATCAGGTTCAGAAACTATTTCTATAAGAGGTGTTCCTTGTCTATTTAAATCTACTAGAGAATATCCGTTTTTATGAGTTAATTTTCCTGCATCTTCTTCTAAGTGCGCACGAGTAATCCCTATTCTTTTTGTTTCTCCATTAACTTCTATGTCTATCCAACCATTTTCTCCTATAGGTTGATCAAATTGTGATATTTGATAGGCTTTCGGATTATCTGGATAAAAATAATTTTTTCTATCAAACTTCGATTCTTTTGCTACAGTCATATTAAGAGCCATTGCAGCTTTCATTCCCCATTCAACAGCACGTTTATTTACTACTGGTAAAACTCCCGGATATCCTAAATCTATTACACTAGTATTAGTATTTGGCTCCGCTCCAAAGTGTGCTGGAGATGAAGAAAATATTTTTGAATCTGTTTTTAATTCTACGTGGACCTCAAGTCCTATTACTGTTTCAAAATGCATAATTATCTCCTACTATATTAAAGTTCTATTTTTTTATCTTGTAAATTATAGTGTTGTTCAAATGCATAAGCTACATCATAAATAGTAGACTCTGCAAATGGTTTACCAATAATTTGCATACCTATAGGACGTTTTCCTTTCAGTCCACAAGGAATACTTATAGCCGGTAATCCAGCCATATTAACAGGTATTGTCAATAAGTCATTAGTGTACATTGTTACACCACTCTTAAATTTCTCACCCAAATCAAATGCAACTGTTGGTGATGTAGGACCAATAACAACATCATATTCTGCGAATACTCTATCAAAATCTTCTTTTATTAGTGTTCTAACTTTTTGAGCTTTTTTGTAATATGCATCATAATATCCTGATGATAAAACATAAGTCCCTAACATAATACGTTTTTTTACTTCCGTTCCAAAACCTTCACCACGAGTTTTTTTGTAGACTTCTTCTAAATTATTAGCTTCTTCACTTCTATAACCGTAGCGTATTCCGTCAAATCTTGATAGATTAGAGCTTGCTTCTGCTGAAGCAATTATATAATAAGTTTCGATTCCGTAAGATACATTAGGTAGCGATACTTCTTCTACTATAGCTCCTTCACTTTCTAGCCATTTTACACCTTCCAAAACGCTAGCTTTTACATCCTCATCTACACCTTCACCAAAATATTCTTTTGGTAAAGCTATTTTCATTCCTTTAATATTTCCAGTTATGATTTCACTAAATTTTGGAACTGATATAGGAGCACTCGTCATATCATTATCATCAACACCAGAAATAGCCTCTAAAACTCTTGCATTGTCTTTAACTGTTCTTGTCATAGGACCTATCTGATCAAGTGATGATGCAAATGCTACTAATCCATAACGTGATATACGCCCATAAGTAGGTTTCAATCCTACAACCCCACAATAAGACGCTGGTTGACGAACTGAACCTCCTGTATCACTACCTAAGCTAAAGTGAACTTGCCCTGCTGCTACTGCCGAAGCACTTCCTCCACTAGATCCTCCAGGTACTGCATTCAAATCATGTGGGTTTTTAGTAATTTTATAATAAGACGTTTCAGTTGAACCACCCATAGCAAATTCATCCATATTTAACTTTCCTAGCAAAATAGGATTTTCAGCATTTAATTTTCGCATTACTGTAGCATCATAAATAGGATTAAATCCTTGTAGTATTTTCGAGGCACAAGTAGTTTCTATATCTTTAGTTATAATATTATCTTTAATACCCATAGGTATACCAAATAAACTACCTGTTATTTCACCTCTGTCTTGCTTATCATCTAATTCTTTAGCTTTTTTTCTTGCTAATTCTTCTGTAACTGTTATAAACGATCCTACTTTTTCATCTGTTTCTTTAATTCTATTTAACGAAGCATTAACTAATTCAGAAGGTTTAATTTCTTTATTTTTTAATTGTTTTTCTAAACTCTCTATTGATTTATATATTAAATCCATCAAAATTCTCCTCATCTAATTATTCAATAATAGTTGGCACTTTAAATTGTCCTGCTTCTTGCTCATAAGCATTTTTCAAAACTTCATCTCTATCAAGACCAGCTTTTGCCTCATCCTCACGGAAGACATTTACTAGATCTAAAACATGATAAGTAGGCTTAATGTTATCCGTATTAACTACCGAAAGATTTTCTACCAATGTTACTACTTGCTCCATTTTTTCAACAAATCCTTCAATTTCATCTTCTTTTATTTCTAATCTTGCAAGATGTGCAATATGCTCAATTTGTTCTCTAGTTATTTTCGACATACTATCCTCCACATTATATTCATTCCCATATAATAGCATAAAAAAAGCATTTTATCAATATTTCTCTTAGATAAAACACTTTTATTTTCAACATTTTCTTATAATAAATTATTTTACTTCTCTAACTGCAAAATAGTTATTCTCTTCATCAGAAAAATTAAAAAATTTCATATCACCAAAACTAATTATCTCGTTCGCATTAACACCATTATTCAAAAGTTTACTATGTAATTTTTCTATATTATCTGTTGTCATTAAAATAGAGGGAGTTCCCAAATTTAATTCTGGACTCATCTTCCTTACTTGTTCTCTGTTATGAAGAACAAATTCTGTGGCTCCATTTAATTTAGGAGCTACTTCATATACATATCCACCCATAGGATTATCTACTCTAACAACTTTTTCAAATCCTATTTTATTTTTCCAAAACTCAGCTGCTTTATCTTGATCGTCAACATATAACATAACTTGCCCTAAATCTTTAATCATTATCTAATTTCTCCGTTCTTTTTTATGGATAATACCACAAATATTTTCTAAAGTAAAGTATATAGATTAGAAAAAGCTCAGTAATTAAACTGAGCTTTTATAGTTATTTTAAGGCATTCACTATTGTATCTATATTTGCCTTAACTGTTTTTATATAAGTTTCACTATTATGTTCTTTATCTCCTAATGAATCAGAGTATAATTCTCCACCTATCGTTATTTCATGTCCTTTTGATTTGACCGCTTCTTGAAGTGATTTTATAGTTTTTTCTGGTACAGATGACTCAACGAAAATTGCTTTTATTTTTCTATCAGAAATTTCTTTAGCTAAGTTGTCTATATCTGAAGTGGTAGCTTCTGCTTCTGTACTAACACCTTGAATAGCCAATACATCGAAACCATATCTGCTAGCGAAATAACTAAAGGCATCGTGCGCTGTAACTAAGGCACGCTGTTCTTTTGTTAACTCTTCTGCACGCATTTTTACATACTTATCAAGATCCATTAATTCTTTTTTATAATTATCATAATTTTTCGTAAATATATCTTTGTTATCAGATGAATATTCAGAAAGTTTATTTTTTATATGCTCCCCTACTTCTTTCCAAATATCTATATCAAACCAAATGTGTGGGTCAGGAGTTCCATTTTCTTCTAATTTGATTTTATCCTTAGCTATTCCCTCACTAGCATTAATTATTTTCTTATCTTTTAGCTCAGAAAAAATAGATTCCATTTTCCCTTCCAAATGCAGCCCTTGATATATAATTACATCTGCTTTTTTTAACTTTTCTACATCTGATGCAGTAGGTTTATAAAGATGTGGATCCACTCCTTCTCCCATAAGTCCCTCTACTTCTACTTTGTCACCACCTATATTTTGTATTAAGTCTTTTAACATAGTAGTTGTAGTAACAACATGTAGTTTTTTATTACCAGTATTACTTATATTTTGTTGATTATCTTTTTTACTACATCCCGAAATGATCAACAATATAGATAATACTGGAATTAATATAGATAATATTTTCTTTCTCATCATATTTCTCCTTATTTTATAAATTATTTTGTAAAAAATATATCTTTACAAAAATAATTATAAATTATTTTCACCGTTAAGTAAATAGATTTTGCTAATTAAAATTTAATTTTCAAATATAAATCCTATAAAACCATTAATATCGCAATTTTAAAACATTAAATTTCTTGCTTATAAGATTTTTTCTTTCCTTAGTAGAAATTTATTCTCCTAAATACATTACGCTATTATTTTATATTTATATAATAAAAAATCCTCTTTGCATATAGCAAAAAGAATTTTAATAAAATAATTATTTAGAAAAGTTATTACTTTTCATATAGCTCTATTATCACACCTACTGAACCCTCTCCTGCATGTGTAGATACGGCTGGTGTTGTAGTATTTATATTTTCATCGGGAATTGAATATCCTAATCTATCATAGATAAGTTCTCTAATTTCCTTAATATATTCATCTGATATCGTATCAATCAAGCTAATTTGTTTTATTTTTCTATCTTTTATATCATCTAAAATAGCTTTTATTAATGATTGAATTAATTTTTTTCTACCTCTCACCTTATCCAATACAACTAGCTCATCTTCACAAAGTTTAGTTAGTATCTTCAAATTTAAAACTCCTCCGATTATACCAGCAGTTTTCTTTATTCTACCACCTTTGACTAAATTATCTAACTTATCTACCGTAACATAGGTAAGAATATCCTTAGTTTTCTTATTAAGTTTTTCTACTATTTCTGATATAGATAATCCTTCCTTAACGTAATTATAACAATCTTCCACAAAATATTTAATTCCTCTAGAAGCTGTCTTAGTATCAACTACATAAATGCCATTAAACTCATTTGCGGCAGAACAAGCTGTACTATAAGTTCCACTCAAAGCACTTGATACATGAATAGAAATAATTTCATATCCCAGATTAGTCCATTTCTCATAAGTTTCCAAAAATGCTCCTAATGATGGTTGACTAGTAAAAAATTGCTTTGCATTTCGCATTTTATAAATATATTCTTTATTGTCTATATCTATAAACTCTTCTCCATCTATAGTAACCTTCATAGGTAAAACTTCTACATTATATTTTTCAATCTCTTCAATCGATAAATCACTTGTTGAATCTGTTATTATTTTTATTTTAGTCATTATTAGCTCCTCTTAAATTAGCGAAATACAAAATACAATATTATTATAATATATTATTAATAAAAAAAATATATCATAGCCCAATTATATACTATTTCATCAAACTTAGCAAACAAATAATTTTTAAATATTAATATTGACAATAGTATATATTTGATTAATAATAGTTATATAAATTTAATATAAACAAGGAAAAAATCATGACAAATTTTATTACAATAAAAGAAAATATTGATGATGAATTTATAGAAAAAAAATCAACCTTTATTACCAAGTTAATAAGAATAAACTCTGAGGATGAAGCAAGAGCTTTTGTACAAGAAAATAAAAAAAAATATTATGATTCAGCACATGTATGTTCTGCATATGTTATAGGAAATAATAATGAGATAACTAGAGCTAATGATGACGGGGAACCAAGTGGAACAGCCGGAACTCCTATGTTAGAAGTTCTTATAAAAAACAATATAAAAAATGTTTGTGCAGTAGTTATTCGTTATTTCGGTGGAACTAAATTAGGTACTGGAGGTCTAGTTAGAGCATACTCTGGTGGTGTTATTAACTGTCTAAAAAAAGCTAAATTAGTAGAGAGAAAAGATGCTTTGGAATTAAATATTGAAATAGACTATTCTTTAAATGATAAACTAGAATACGAGGTTCAAAAAACAGAATTTATAGTTCATAATAAAGAATATAGCGACAAAGTAACCTACACTATATTTGTAATTGAAGACGAAGAAGAAATATTTACAAATTGGATTACCAAAATTACCAACAACAACTTTAAAATAACATCATCAAAATCAAAGCAACTTGAATTTGAAATATAAAAAAGATAACGATAAGTAATAATTTATCGTTATCTTCTTGTTTAACAACTATTCTTATCTATTTAATAAAATCTTTTAAGAAAGTTACAAGTTAATATATTTTTAAAAAATAATTTTATATTCCCAATTAATATACACACTAATAAGATTAACTAGAATTTTACATTTTCAGATACAAAACCAGGAATATCTGTATTAATCTGCCATGTCATACCAAACTTATCTACCACTATTCCATAAGCAGGACTCCATGGAGTTTCTTGCATCTCCATACCAATATTCTTAGCGTCTATTGATAATTTCGCAAAAATACTATTAGCTTCTTCAACATTATCCAATTGAATACAAGCAGTCATATTAGTTCCTGTTACATAAGGATAATCATCTCCATTATCTGATAATTGCATACGAATGCCATTAATGTCTAAAGAGGCGTTCAACAAACGATCTTTCATATTATCTGGAATATCCGGCATAGCGTCGCCAAAAGTTGTACAACTCAAAACAGTTGCATCAAAAACATTTTTATAAAATTCTACCGCTTCTAATCCGTTATTATCTGTTACTAAATATAACTCAAGTGATTTTATCATACTTAATTTTATCTCCATCTCATTAAAATATATTACATCAACATATTATACATTAAACTAAATATAGTCAAAATATTTGCTCAAGATATATACTATTTTTTATTTCTGTCTTAATATTTCCAATAAATCAGAATAATTTTTTATTTCATAAGTAGGTTTTATTTCTGTGTTATTATCAAGATTGTTAAAATTACACCAAACACTATCAATACCAAAATTAATAGCCCCTTTTATGTCTGCCGAAAGACTATCTCCTATCATTAATACTCTCGTTTTTTCAAAATTAGATATCTTGCTTTCAATAATTTCAAAAAATCGTTTATCAGGTTTTTGTACATCAAATGTTTCTGAAATAAAAATATCTTTAAAATATTTTTCCAAAACTGAATTTTTTAATCTGTTAGTTTGAATATTATAAAAACCGTTAGTAGCTGCATATATTTCATAATTATCTTTTAATATCTCTAATAAATCAACTGCCCCTGCGATATGATCTCCTTGCATACCAAAAAAATATTCATATCGCTTAGCAAGATACTTTCCATCCACATCAATACCAAAGTGAGAAAATAAATTTTTAAATCTATTATTAATTAAAAATTCTCTGCTTATTTCTTTATTGTCTAGCTTACTCCATAATTTCTTATTAATGGAACTATACACTTTTTTATATCCTTCTATATCATCAATATTTTGTTCCAATAACAACATAATTAATGCTTTATCTTCAGCTAAATCAAAATCTAATAGCGTATTATCTAAATCAAACAATAAATATTTATACATAACTCTCCTCCTACACTTCCAAAACTCCAAAACTAAATTTTGAACCTGCACGTTGATATTTTTTTAAATTAAATTTTTCAAATATTTTGTCTAGGTTATGTGCTTTTATAATCACCTTTTTTCTTGCTACTCTAATCATTTCTTTAAATAATTCCTCACTAATTCCATCATAACTTGCTAACCTATCTAATGTAGATAGGTTTGTTGATTCTTTTATTTTTATACTAAACATAGGGTCAGCATACACCACATCATAACTATTATCTTTACAATTTTTCAAAAAGTCTAAATTGTTGTTATTATAAGTCTTTATTTTTCTAAGGGATTTATCTAATTTGTCTATACCTGTTTCAAAATTCTCTAAGCCATCTTTAACTAGAAAATAAATAATTTTATTTTCTTCTAATGATGTAACATTGTGACCGTAATAACTCAAAACTACACTATCTCTTCCAAGTCCCATAGTTATATCCAAAACTTCCTGCTCTTTTTCGTCAATTATTTCTAACAGCGGTTCATTATTATTTTTAATTCTTATCATTGCTGTATCCAAGTGAAAAAATAATTTATTATTATCTTTATCAACAAATATTAACTTATCTTTGTAGACAACAAGAACATTCTCATATTTAGATATTATTTCTTTAATAGTTAATTTTCTTCTCTCTAAATAATTGACATTAAAATATTGCGCCAATTCCTTAGCTTTATCCTTTAAACTATCTGTAACATTCACATTTGTGGTAACAACAAAATTAGTAAATACTTTATCAAGAGATTCAGTAACTAACCTATTTACTCTAATATCATGAGAATCTATAGGAATTTTAGACACCAATAGATTATCAAAACAAACTCCTATAGAATACTTATACATATTTTTCGAAAAATATTTATCATAATATCCTTTACCATATCCTAATCTATATCCATTATTATCAAAAACTATAGAGGGGGTTATTACTAAATCTATGTTACCTTCATAAAAATCATTATTACTAGGTTCCAAAATACCAAATTTATTTTTAATAAATTCAGTATTTTCATCAATACGAATTAAGTTCATAGTATTTTCTGATATTTTAGGAACAAAGATTTCTTTCTTATTAATATATTTTTTTATAAATTTATCAGTAATTACCTCACTCCCAAAACTCAGATAAACAAATATCGATCTAGCTTCTTTAAACTCTACTAACTTCTCTATTTTACTAAATATTATTTCAGAGCTTCTTTCTATATAGTGATTATCCAATAAATCTCTTTTTCGTAAAAATTCAGCTCTCATAGATTTTTTATCCATATATCCTCCAATTAACAAATATTAAATAATTATCTTAATACTTATTACTATTTTTAAAATAAAAAGTTTAGCTATGTAGCTAAACTTTTTATAAATATTTACTAGCTTCTCTTATACTAAGATTTGCCATATCACTTTCATATTTATTTAAGAAATTTCTTACCCAAACTGGATTTACTTTTGAATAATCTCTTAATGCCCAACCTATAGCTTTATTAATAAAAAACTCATAAGTACCAAAATTATTCACCAAAATTTGTTCTAACAATTCTTTATTAGTCTTATCTTTTCTTAATAATTGATGATCTATTGCTACTCTTCTTAACCATATATTATCAGACTTACTCCAATCAATGATAGTACTGACTACTTCTGGATATTTAAAAGAAATATGACCTACCACTTTATCTAAAATATCAATAGTATCCCACCAAGATTTTTCTAAAATTAATTTTTTTATTTTTATAACATCTTTATCATCTAAAAAGTCTTGCATATTTTTCAAATAATAAGCAGCCACATATTGAAATTCTCTATAAGGTAGATTCCAACATTTATTTACAAAATCCCAATCAACTATTTTATACTTTTTAGCTTCTTTGAAGTAATTGCCACAAATTTTATTTCTTAATGGAGAGCGAATACCCAAAAACTCAAATTGATTTTTCATATAAGCTTTCATTTCAACAGCCTGTGAATCATCTCTAAATTTATAAAAATCATCTATAAGATTATCTAAAGTCATTATTACTTATTACTACTTTCTATACTTGAGCGAATAAATCCATTAAACAGTGGGTGTGGCTTTTCTGGACGAGATTTAAACTCTGGATGATATTGTGAAGCTACAAACCACGGGTGGTCTTTTAATTCTATAATTTCTACTAATCTATTATCTGGGCTAATACCTGATAAAATTAACCCTTTTTCTTCCAAAATAGTTCTATAACTATTATTAAATTCATATCTATGACGGTGTCTTTCTTCTATTAAATCTTCTCCGTACTCTTTGTGTGCTTTTGTTCCACTTACTAATTTACAAGGATAACTACCCAAGCGTAAAGTACCACCCATATCAACTACATTTTCTTGATCTGGTAGCAAGCTTATTATAGGATAAGGAGTGTTAGGATCTAACTCTGATGAATGTGCTCCATTTAAATTACAAACATTTCTCGCAAACTCAACCGTTGCAAGCTGCATTCCTAAACAAATACCTAAAAATGGAATTTTATTTACACGAGCATATTTAATTGTAGTGATCTTTCCTTCAACTCCACGATCTCCAAAACCACCGGGAACCAAAATTCCATCGTATCCTACTAAGTATTCTTCTGCATTTTCTTCCGTTATATCTTCAGATTGAATCCAAGAAATATTTATTTTAGCATTATTGTTATAACCTGCATGTTTTAATGCTTCTGCCACCGAAATATATGCATCATGTAATTCTACATATTTTCCAACTAAAGCTATATTAACCTCTTTTTCTAAATTATTAACTTTATTTACTAATGCTTCCCATTCCTTCATATCTGCTTCTTTTGTGGTAGTTAAATTAAAATGTTTTAGCAAAATTTCGTCAATACGTTGCTTTTTCATATTTAATGGTATTTCATATAAATTGTTTACATCTCTACTCTCAATAACATTCTCTTTAGGAGTATCACAAAACAACGAAATTTTCGATCTTAGTTCATCGGTTAATGGTAACTCATTTCTAACAACGATTATATCTGGCTGAATACCTAATCCTCTTAACTCTTTTACAGATTGTTGCGTAGGTTTAGTTTTCATTTCTCCAGCAGCTTTTATATAAGGTAGTAATGTACAATGTATATAACAAACATTTTCTCTACCTAAATCACTTCTAATTTGACGTATTGCTTCTAAAAATGGTAATGATTCAATATCTCCTGTAGTTCCACCTATTTCTGTTATTACTATATCAGCATCACTAGATTCACCAGCTAACAAAATCCTTGATTTTATTTCATTTGTTACGTGAGGAATTACCTGAACTGTTCCTCCTAGATAATCTCCACGCCTTTCTTTTTCAATTATAGTTGAATATACTCTACCAGCCGTTACGTTAGAATATTGACCTAAATTAACATCTATAAATCTCTCATAATGTCCTAAGTCTAAATCCGTTTCAGCTCCATCTTCTGTAACAAAAACTTCTCCGTGTTGATAAGGACTCATAGTTCCTGGGTCAACATTCAAATAAGGATCAAATTTTTGTAAAGTTATTTTTAACCCTCTATTTTTTAGAACACGTCCAACTGATGCTGCGACAATTCCCTTTCCTAATGATGAGACAACTCCACCAGTTACAAAAATGTATTTTGTCATTTTAATTCTCCTTTAGCTATAATCTTAATAAAATTTGAAGGCATTAAATATTAATTCATATTATTAATACCGTTTATACTAGGTATACAACCAAAAATTCCCCTATATCAAGAGATATAGGGGAATATAATTAATAAATTCACTCTTATTACTAAGTGCCCGAATATAATTATAGCATAAAAATCTACCATTTGCAAATAGTAATCACAAATGGTAGACGATAAAAATTAAATATAATATGTAAATGGAGTTTTCTTATTATTTAACTTTACTATTTTTATATGAATAACCAAAGTAAATAATAGTTCCTACAATTACCCATACTAATAATATTATCCAAGTTGTCAGTGAAATACTAGCAAGTAACGCTACGAATAATATTATAGATATTATTGGTATTACTGGCATTCCTGGAACTTTAAATCCTCTCTTAGCATCAGGACTAGTTTTTCTAAATATTATTGTAGAATAACTAACTAATGCGAAAGAAATAATAGCTGCAACGTTAGCTAAATCTGCTAATTGTCCTAATGGTAGGAAACCTGCTAACAATGCTGTTGTAATTCCTAATCCCCAAGTTAATGTACCAGGAACTTGATTTTTGTTAGTTTTCGTTAATGCTTTTGGTAATAATCCATCTCTAGCCATAGTATATCCTATTCTAGTTCCTGCGAATAAGAATGACAATACTCCAGCCATAAGACCTATTACTGCTCCCAATGATATAAATCCTGCTGCTTTTGTTTGTCCAACTTCAGTAAGAGCAAATGCTAATGCATTACCTACTCCTAGTTTAGTGTAAGGAACCATTCCTGTAAGAACTAAACAAACCGCAATATAGAATGCTGTACATACTAATAATGTAACAATAATAGCTCTAGGAAGAGATTTTTGTGGATTTATAGCCTCTTCTGCTGATGTAGAAATCGCATCAAATCCTAGATATGCAAAGAACACTGTAGTTGCTCCTAACATTACTCCTTGGAATCCTGTAGGTGCAAAATTAGCAGTCCAGTTTTCTGGACTAACATAGAATACCCCAACTATAACAAATAATAACACTATACTTATTTTTACAGTTGCTAAAATATTGTTAGTATTTTTACTACTACTAGTTCCTTTTGAAAGAATAAATGTAATTAACAAAACAACACATATCGCAGAAATATTTCCAAATCCTCCCTCAGAAGGCAATTTTGTAAATTGTTCTGGTATATTTATTCCTAATCCAGTTACTAGCGTTTTGAAGTAACCAGACCATCCATTAGCTACTGTTGCTGCTGTTAATAAGTACCCTCCCATAAGTACCCAACCAACATTATGTGCTACAATTTCTCCTATAGATAAATACGTATATGTGTATGTACTTCCACTAGAAGGTACCGCTGATGCCATTTCTGCATAACATAATGCGGCTAACCCACATGCTAAACCTGCTATTAAGAATGAAAATACTACTGCCGGCCCAGCTTTTGACGATGCCACTCCTGTAAGTACCAAAATTCCTCCCCCAATGATAGCACTTATACCAAACATTATTAAATCTAATGTTTTCATTGTAGGGGTGAGCGTTTTTTTACCACTTTCACTCAATATGGCATCTATTGATTTTTTTCTAAAGACACTCATTTGATGTCACCTCTTTATATAATATTTTTAGATTAATGTTATAATTTAATTATAACTACAGTTATAAAATAAGGGGCGTTGTAGTTTTAGTACGCCCCTCATAATTATACTATAGAGCTTCTTCTACTGCAACATAGTCGTAACCTAAGTCATCTGCTACAGCTTTGTAAGTAACTTTCCCGTTAGCTACGTTAACTCCTGGAACTAACTCAGGATGTCTTACTAACGCTTCTTTTACTCCAAATTTAGCAATACTTCTAATATATCTTGATGTTGCATTACATAATGCATATGAAGATGTTTTCGCAACTGCTCCTGGAATATTAGCTACAGAATAGTGAAGAACTCCTTCTTCAACAAATATTGGTTCTGAGTGAGTCGTTGCTCTATTTTCTGTATATTCAGTTGATCCACCTTGGTCAATAGCAACGTCCACTATAACACTTCCTGGCTCCATTTCTTTTACCATATCTTTAGTAATAAGTTTTGGTGCTTTAGCTCCTGGAATAAGAACTGTACTTACTACTAAATCAGCATTTTTAACACTATTTGCTATATTAAAGCTATTAGAGTAAAGTGTTTCTACATCTCTTCCAAATACGTGAGATAATTCTGTTAATCTGTCTAAGTTTACATCTAATATAGTTACTTTAGCTCCCATACCAACTGCTATTTTAGCTGCTGCTGTACCTGCAACTCCAGCTCCTACAACAACAACATTTCCTACATTAACACCTGGAACACCTGGTAATAAAATACCTTTTCCACCATTAGGTTTTGTTAAGAATCTAGCACCTTCTTGTACTGCCATTCTTCCTGCAACTTCACTCATTGGTCTAAGCAATGGCAATCCTCTACCTACTTGAACTGTTTCGAAAGCAATACCGATAACTTTTGAGTCTACCATAGCTTTAGTCAATTCTGGTTCAGCTGCTAAATGTAAGTAAGTGTAGATAACAAGACCTTCTCTAAAGTATTTGTACTCGCTTTTTAGTGGTTCTTTAACTTTGTAAATTACATCAGCTTTACCCCAAACTTCTTCTGCTGAATCTAATAATACAGCTCCTACCGCTTCGTACTCACTATCAGCAATTCCTGAAGCTACCCCAGCACCTTTTTCAACATATACAGTATGCCCATCAAGAACTAACTCTTGAACTACACCAGGTATAGCTGAAACTCTACTCTCGTTGTTTTTGATTTCTTTTGGTACTCCTATAATCATAATTAGTACTCCTTCTCTTTTAAATTTTTTGTTTATTTTGTTTACATTTATATAGTATCACAAAAAAATACATTTTGCAACCGTTTTACGAAATGAAAATACAATTATATTATTTTTATTTCTGTTTCAATTAATGAATTGTACTGTATTAAAACTAATAAGCTGTTATATATTTTTTAGCGTTTAACTTCTATATTAACAGATTATTAACTGTTACTATTTCTTAAAAATATACTGAAGATATATTTCAAAATTAATACACAATTTATTTTTTGATGAAAATATGTATGTAAAATTTGCTATTGTTTTCATATTGTTATAAAAGCATATTAATAAGTACATAAAAAAAGAGATTACCTAAAATTAGATAATCTCTCAAATAAAATATAATAAATTTTTTCTATATTTCTTATTATTTTTTACTATTATTCAATAAATTGAATAAGGTTTTTACGTGTATCCCAGTAGCTCCACTAGGTAAATATTTCTCTGGTTTTGTTAAATAAGCAGTTCCTGCTATATCAAGATGTATCCATGGAATATTGTTAGCAACAAAATTTTCTATAAACAATCCAGCTGTAATCATCCCTCCGTAACGTCCTCCAGTATTTTTCACATCTGCTACTGTTGATTTATTTAGTGCTCTATAACTATCATCAACTGGCATTTGCCATATTCTTTCTCCAGCATCTTTAGCAGCATAATTCAACTCATTAAAGAATTGCTGATTATTTGTTACAGAACCTGTGTAATATTCGCCTAAAGAGACAACACAAGCACCGGTAAGAGTAGCTAAATCTATAATTTTACTAACCTTCAATTCATTTGTGGCATAATAAACTGCATCTGCTAAAGTTATTCTTCCTTCTGCATCAGTATTATCCACTTCTATAGTTTTACCTGATAATGAGTATATGACATCTCCTGGTTTATAAGAAGAACCACCTATCATATTCTCACAAGCTGCGACAACAGCCACAACATTAGTTTTTAATTTTCTCTTAGCTATTAAGTGCATAGCACCTATGACACTTCCTGCTCCTCCCATATCACAATGCATAGTATTCATACCAGAAGTTGGTTTTATTGAATAACCTCCTGTATCATAAGTAACACCTTTACCAACAAATCCTATAACTTCTTCAGACTCATTATCATTTAAATATTTCATTACTATAAATCTAGGTTTTCTCGTTGATGCGCGTCCTACTGATAACAACCCTTTTAGACCCATTTCTTCACATTGTTTTTCATCATAAACCTCAACATTAACTCCTAATGGAGATAATCTATCTACTACTATGTTTGCCAATGTTTCTGGATACAAATACTCTGCTCTTTCATTTACTAAATCTCTTGCAAAAAAGATAGATTCCATTACGTCTTTAGTTTCTTGAATAATTTTAGTAACTTCACTTTCTGCAAAATTTCCGTTAATGTTAACTATAATTTCTGGCAAGTCTGCTTTATCACTCTTATATTTATCAAATTTGTAAGTAGCGTGATAAAGTCCTTCAATTATAGCTTTTAAATTACCTAAATCTTCTACTTTAATAGTTAATTCATATTCCTTATTGGCTATTAACCTCTTCATTAACTTATAATATGCTTCTCTATAATTATCTAATGTAACCATATCCTCATAACCAAGACCTACAAAAGCTTCTTTACTATTTTCAAAAGGTAAGTTTACATAGACCTCACCTAACTTACCAGAAAATAATCCCTTATTCTTTACATAGTTATACAGCGCCGTATCTTCGGTACTTTCTACAAAAAATTGTTTTACTTCTACTCCTATATTATTATTAAATTGAAATTTCATGTTTTACCTCCGTATTATATTATATTTTCTATTACTCTATGAGCAACTTCTCTAGCTTCTAGTATAGTTTGCTCAAAATTTATTGATTTTTTTGAATTACCTATAAAGTACATATTCTCATATTTTTTTGATAAATATTCATCTATTTCATGAATGTATTTACTATATTTTATATCTGCATACATATAATTATTTTCTACTCTAGTAACATAACTCTCTTCTACCTTGACTTTACCATAAATATCTTCTAATTCTTCTCGTACAATTTTTTCTATTTCAGCATCTGTTTTTTTCAACAATTCATTAACTTTTTCTTGTCTTTTAATATAGACTCTAATCATATGAATATTTTGAGATTTTATTTCTGGCCATTTATTACTAGTATACTCTACATTAGTTATATATTTATTTGAATCTTTAGAAAATATAATCTCTCCTATATCTGGATTTAATTGTAAATTTTCTCTATTATAAATCATTGTAACGACTATATTAGAAACAAATTTTATATCATTATAATATCTTTTTAATCTGACATCATCTTCAAACCATTCTAAAAATTCTGTATGTTTGACAGATACTATTACATAATCATAATAATATTTTTTACCTTCTATAGTTAATGCGTATTGATTTCCTACTTTTTCAATTTTCTCTACTTCTTTATTAAAATCTACAAAAACATTGTTACTAAAATACAATTCCAAATTTTCTAAAAAAGAACTAAGTGTAAATTTTAATCTGTATTCCGCACCGAATAAAATATTGTCTTCTATATTATTTTTATACATTTCTTTTACAACATTTTCTACATCCGAATTTTGAATTGTCGCAAAAGCTAATTCTGACATTAATAAAGAAAAACTTTGTTTAGAAATATCACTACCGTAATAACTTGTTAATAATGGTTCTATTATCTTTTCATATACGTTACTATTAACCTTGCTAAGAAAAAAATCTTCTACCGTAGAGGTGTTTATGCTATACAATTTATTATTTTTATGTAACTTAATTAATACTGATATTTTTTCCTGTAGCGATAAAATATCATTTCCTAATAATTCACCTTTATCTAATGGATAACCAAATAATATTTTTTTCGGAAAATTTTTTAATCCACTATTGGTATATAAAATCTTTGAAGTATCTTTACTTTTTATTAAGTATTTGTATAAGCCCAACTCAAGCATAACTTGAAATAAACTACTATTCCCAGATATAGAGTTATGCCAGCCATTATCATATATTTCTTGACCATATTGAAATTTTCCTATTTTATCATGAGCAAATTCTGAATGTTTCTCTATTAAATTTACACTTAATTTTTTAGATTTCACAGTAGCTAATTTATCTAAAAAATATGCAATGCTAATTCCTGATATTCCTCCACCTATAATAGCCACATTTTTCAAATTATCACCTCCTAAAATGAAATATAATTGATTATATTTTGTTTAAAAAGTATTTATTAATCAGAAAAGAAATAAATAGAGAACTTAAAACTAACCCTATATTAATAATATTGAAATTTATATAAATAGCTATCAATCCTAATATAGTAGTAGTTACTAATAATACGCCTAAAATTAGTTTGCTAAAACTAATTTTCTTTAATCTTTCCTCTACAGGTATTGTATAAAACCATAAAATAGAATTCATTTTTTTGTATATAACTGTCAACTGTAATACCGCTAAATAATTGTAAGATATTATAACGAATAAACTAGCATAAATATTAGATATGCTAACTACAATAAATATTGCTAATAGCAACAATCTCAAAACTAAAAATATAGTATTCTCCTGCCTAAAAAAAGAACGTATATAATAGTAGTTATAAACATTACTTTTTTGAAAATTAGAACTAGTCAACTTCGGTAAGAAAATATCAAAATATTTTCTTCTAGAAATTTTCACAATATCTATAGGGATATCAACAAACATATTAATAAATTTTAAGTAACTTTCATTTCTATTTTTGTCATATTCAGCAGCTCCATACCAATTAATACTAATACGATCTTTCTTTTTACGGAAAGATAAGTAATACCAAGCTGTTAATACAAAAATAAATCCAAAATTAACTATAGGGACAATATACATAACTATACTAATAATAAATAAGAAGAAGATTACTATTAAATCATTATTTTTTAGCTCGCTAAATACAATTTTATCATACTTAATTATAGTTACTAAGACTACACTTATAAATATCGAGATAAGGAAACTAATATTATAAACGATATTTATATTAAGCTTATTTATTATTGGATAAGATATTACCCCAAACAATAATATTAATAACATTTTTTTTATAATAGTAGGAATTATTATTTTAGATTTTATTTCAATATAATTTTTTTCTAAAGGAAGTAAGAATATCGAGTCTGCTTCCTGAATAAAAATTTTTAGTTTTACTGTTGTCAATATATAGGCTAAACAAATAAGAACTATAACAAGCACTATTTTCATTTGCATATTACTAGCTACTTCTAGCCAATTAGAATAATTAAGAACTATCGCTCCAATAGCAATTAATAAAAACATAACAAGGTGCGAATTGAAAATGTATTTATTATATCTTGAACGCTTTTCTTTTTCTTTGTATATTCTAGTATTAAATATTTCTTTTATGTTATTCATTATTATCCTTTGTTGTCAATGATAAATATATTTCATCCAAGGTCGCACCTAGCATATTAAATCGTTCTCGTATAGCATCTAAAGTTCCTTCAGCTAATATCTTTCCTTCATGAATAATTACAAAATTATCACAATATTTTTCTGCTGTAGCTAGTATGTGAGTTGACATTAGTATACTTTTACCTTTTTCTTTTTCTAAACACATTAATCTTATTAAATTATTTATAGCAATAGGATCTAATCCTAAGAAAGGTTCATCTATTATATAAAGTTTAGGTTCTACTAAAAAAGAACAAATTATCATAACTTTTTGCTTCATTCCTTTAGAGAAATATATCGGGAAAAATTTTTTCTTATCATCCAAAGCAAACAATTTTAGTAACTTATCAGCACGTTTCCATGTTTCTTCTAATGACAATCCATAAGACATACCTACTAAATTAATATGCTCTTCTAATGTTAATTCTTCATATAATACTGGACTTTCTGGAATATATGAAATATTTTGGCGATATTGTTCAACATTATCAAAAATAGTTTTATTATCTACTTTAATTTCACCTGACATAGGCTTTAATAATCCTAATATGTGCTTAATCGTTGTACTTTTTCCAGCTCCGTTTAGTCCTATTAACGCAGTTATATTGCCTTCAGTAATGCTGAATCCAACATTTTCGATTACTTTTTTTCTATTGTATCCACCCGTCAAGTTTTTTATCTCTAAAACCATCTACTTCCTCCTCTAAATTTTTCAATATTTTATCAATTTGAACATAGGTTTCTTCTTTAGACCTACTATTATCTATTATATAATCTGCTAGCATAATTTTTTCTTCCGAAGACATTTGACTAGCAATTCTTTTTTCAGCTTCTTCTTTTGAAAAATTATTTCTAGACATTAATCTATTAATTTGTGTTTCTTTATCAATATATATCACTATAATTTTATCTACCAAATTAGTAAAATTACTTTCGAATAATAGTGCTATATCCAAAAATATTAGTTGTCTTTTTTCTTCATTCAAACTAGCTATTATTTTATTTTTTATAATAGGATGCATAATTTCATTTAATTTTGTTAGTTTATTTTCGTCAGAAAAAACAATATTTGCTAATTTTTTTCTATTTATAATATTATTTTCTAATATTTCTTGAGAAAAATTATCCACTAACTCTTTCTTCACTAGTTCATCAGTCAAAATATTATGCCCTATCTTATCTGCATCAACTACTTTGTAGCCTTTTTTTATTAAATAATTACTAACTGTGCTTTTTCCACAAGCTATACCTCCAGTAATAGCTACTTTCATTTTATCACCTACTAATATTTTTATAGTATTAATTTTATCACAGCTACGTATCTTTTACTACATTTTTATAATAATAAAAGATTTTAACATAATACAAAAATCTCTAGAAATAATAACTTAAATTTATTAAGCTAATATATCTAGAGATTTAAAAAATATTAAAATTATTTATTAGGCATTATTTTATTCATTAAGATAGCCACTATTGCTCCTATAGCTATTGGAGAATTTAATAAATATTGTAACATTTGTGGAGCTGATGATACTACTTCTTTTGGAATAAATAATAATCCTATTGCAAATATTAAAGGTATTCCTATTATATATAATTCTCTTTCAGAAAAATCTGCATTCTTAACTACTCTAAAACCATTTAGCATAATTATCATACATACTACTGCAAATACTCCTCCTATTACTGAAGAAGGTATAGAATTAATTATAGCTGCTAACTTTCCTAAAAATGATAACAAAATAAACCAACCAGATGCAAATACAAAAACTTTCCTACTAGCTATTCCCGTTATTGATATAATACCAGCATTAGTAGAATATCCAGTTACTGGTGTTGATCCTACAATAGCAGACACTAAACATCCAAATCCTTCTCCAATTACTCCTCTATTAACTTGATTATCAAATAAGGGCTTATCAATAACCGAACTAACTGCATACCATGTTCCCGTTGTTTCTGCTAACAATACCATATAAATTACAACCATAGTCAAAATAGCCGCTATATTAAAATCTATACTATAATCTACAAATGCGAATTTAGGAAAACTAAAAAAGCTAGCTTCTGATATTGAATGAAAATTAAATCCACCCATGAAATATGCTACTGAAGTTCCAGTTCCCAAAGCCAAAATAACTGAACTTATCTGAAAAATTCTAGCATATTTTTTGAAGTATGTTCCTAAACTTGAGAAAAAGACTAAAGTGAAAGCTGTTATTGCTGCCAAACATATATTTTGATTTATCGTTAAATTATTATTTGAGACATAAATATTACTATTAAAGGCCGAAGGTAGTAAAGTAAGACCGACAATCATAATAATAGTTCCGCTAACAATAGATGGAATATAATTTCTTACAATATATTTATAAATTCCTGAATATCCCAAAATAATAATTAAGATAGAACCTACTATACTTGCTCCTATTACACTTCCCATTCCGTTAGAACCTACATATATACCTATTATAGCACCTATAGGAACGAATGACGGTCCTTGACATACCGGTAACTTTAAATAGAACAAAACTTGAATGAGTGATGCCAAACCTGCGGCTAAAAATGTCGACTGAATTAAACCAGTAGCATCACTTGCACTAAGTGCTAAAGCTGTAGCTATAATAAATGGTGGTACATATATATCCATTGCCAAAACATGCTGTAACCCTAATATAATCCCTTGAGATGATGATATATTTTCATCTACACCTATAGTTAAATTGTTTTTCTTATTTGTCATTTTATTCTCCTAGTTATTTTCAAAAACAAGTTTACCTTGTATCCATACTTGTTTAATATTATTAATATTTGATAAATATAATATTTTCTCTAATAAATGCTCTTTATTATTAAAGACATTAAAATTAGGTAATTTATTATTTTTTGTATCTATATCTATAACTTGCAAGTCGCAAATATAACCTTCTTCAATTATTCCTAATGGTAATTTTAGAGCATCTCCTCCACCTTTTGTAGCCAAATAAAAAGCTTCTATAACAGATACTCTTGAATTATTAACTCCTCTATCTTCACTAGATAATTCTGAATTAACACCATCTTCTAGCATTCTTGATGACATAACAGTTTGCTTAATATTATCATAAAGACTCGGAGAAAATCCACCTGAAATATCAGTACCTAGCCCAATATTTACCCCTTGTTCGTTTAATCTTTTGACTGGTAGCACTGCATTAGCAAAATAAGCATTAGAAATTGGACAATGAGCTATAGATGTTCCTTTTTCTCTAAATATTTGTCCATCTTTTTCACTGAGAAAATTGCAATGTGCCATTATTGATTTTTCTCCCAACAATCCAAATTTATTAAGTGCTTCAGTATCGCTTATGCCTAATCTACTTTTAACGTAATTATGCTCCCAATCACACTCGCTACAATGTGATTGTACATAAGCATCATATTTTTTAACTATTTCCCCTAAACCAGACAATACTTCATCTGTACAACTTGGTATAAATCGTGGAGTAACGACTGGATAAACGCCCTGAATAACACCTTCTCCTAATTTAGTTACAGAATTAATAAATTTTTCCGTATCTCTCAAAGCTTTTTCGGTAGATTCATCTCTATAATAATCTGGAGTCATTTCTACGTTATCCATTACTACTTTCCCAACAAGTCCTCTTTGGCCATTATTAATACATGCCCTCACTAACTCTAAACTAGAATCGTGATGTACTGTCGCAAAATACATTGCAGTAGTCGTACCACGCGCTATTAAACTCTTTACTAAATCATTATAAACCTCTCTAGCAAAATCAATATCACTGTATTTAGCTTCTAGAGGGAATGTACATTCATTCAACCAAACATCTAATGGAGCATCTAATGCTATTCCAGCCTGTGGCCACTGAGGAGCATGAATATGCAAATCTACAAATCCTGGCAAAAAATATTGATTTTCTGATAATTCGACTAATATATTCTTTTGAGATGCCTCTATAACTATCTTGTCATATTCCTTATTCTCAATTTTTACAACTTTTTCTATAATTCCCTTTTCATTAGTTAATATCAAAACATTTTCTAGATAATCTAATTTTCCATAATCTTTTGTTTGAAATACCGAACCTTTAAAAACATTCTTAATATTTTTTAGCATTTTTATCTCCTTATAAACTTTCTCTAAGCTAATTTAATATAACATACTTTTATAAATAATTCAATAGGTTTTTTATCATAACGTTTGTTTTTTAGTTATATTATATTGTTTTATATAGTAAACGTACGTCTTTATGTTGTATGAATATCATATAGATACAAAAAAAAATTACTAACAATTGTTAGTAATTTTACGGTCTATACTGTTTTTATTATTCTTCTTTTCATTTTATCTAATTCGTATTTTAAAGCGGCACCTTCTCCCCACTTCAACATAAAATTCTTATAATTAATATTAGTTTTTATAACTTGTCCATCTTCTAATATCAAATTTATCTTTTTAGTTTTTTTATCAATTTTTACTGTATGGGGATTTATAGAAAGATAATTCATATTTAGCCAAAAACTTCCCTCATTATCATTTTTTGTAATTCCAAATGGTAACCAAATACTACCTTGTACATCATTTATTACTACAGGAACTTTTTTTTCACATAATATTATTTTTTTAGTTTTTTTACTGCAATTTTCATAAGTATCTGTATTAAATATTTCGCATATTGTAGTAATAATTTTTGATGGTTTTATATCTACTAAAATTTCCCCTTTTTCATAGCAGTACAACTTAGATATAAGTGCACCTACATTATTGTAAGAACAACTTATTGCCATTATTTCATACTTCTTTATCAAAACAACTATATCATTCCTTGTAAACACATTCATATTTTCCACCTCTAAATTTATTATAGCAAATTAATCTAAATATTTCTAGAAATTTTATAATAAATTAAAATAAACAGAGAAAAACACAAAGTGTATTCTTCTCTGTTTGTTTTATTTTTTAAATTTGTTTCTTCTTTGTATCTTAACTCTATTTATTGAATCAGAAAAGATTGATGCTATCAATATTCCCATAGCTATTGCCCCTGCTTGTAGCAATGTATCAACACCTAACTGAGCACCCATAGCATAATTCTTTGTAACTAAATTTTGCATAGTATAGTACATCCCATAACCTGGTACTAATGGTATCATCCCCGTATAAATAAATACAGTTGCTGGCATTTTTAATTTTTTTGAAGCCCTACCAGACAGTAATCCCACCAATACCGCACCTACTAATGTCGCTACTACAACATCTTTTGTAATATAACGAACAAATATAAAGGCCATCCACGCACATGCCCCTATAAAAGAACAAGTAAATAAAGATCTTTTAGGAGCATTAAAAAATATAGCAAATGCAAATGTTACTATAAATCCAAGACAAAATTGAATTATTAAATAAATATAGTCATAACTAAAATCTGTCATATTTTACTCCTTTTTAGCTTAATCTGAATCCAAAAATAACACCTAAAGCAATAGCCGAAGCTATAAACGCAGCAGACATTACTCCCACTATTCCTGACATATAGTCTCCTGCCATAAAATCACGTACAGAGTTTGTGACTTGTACTCCTGGAACTAATGGCATAAGTCCAACAATTATAATACTTCCTGGATGTTGAATATCAAAGAACATACTTGCCCAACCAGTTAAGACTGTAGCCAAAAATGCTCCCAAAAAATTACTTAAATAAAACATAACCTTAAATCTTGTAGCATAAATTAAAAAATAACCTTCTATTCCCATTATTGTACAAGAATAAATTGCATCTTTAAAAGTACCTCCGAACATAACAGCAAAGAAAGGAGCAGATATAATAAGAGCTAGTACAACAGCAAAATCAGAATACGGTTTTGTATTACGTATTTCTTCCAAAGAAGCAAAAGCTTTTTCTATGTCTGTTTGTTCTCCAGAAACAATTTTCCTAGATAGATCATTCATTAAAGATATTTTTTCTAAATTTTTATCGCCTATAGTTATTCTGCGCATAGCGGTCATATTTGACTCACAATAAATAAAAGTAATAATTACAAAATTATAATTAATAAGAACATTTACAGTCTCTATATTTTTATACGCACCTAATATTCTATAAATAGTATCTTCTACTCTATATACTTCTGCTCCATAAGCCATCATAAGTCTTGCTATCTTAGCACTAAAATTCAAAATATCCTTTGCTTCTTTTTTATTATTAACTAACAATATTACCCCTCCTTCTTAATATGTGTGTTGTATTATTTATATAATATACTTTCTATCATATTTTTTTGTTTCTGTAAATTATTTATTTTCTCTATATCTCTTTTTTTTGATTTTTGTAATTGATTTAAAATATAATCAATTTTTTTTATTTCTTCTTTATATTTTTTAATAAATACTTCTGATTTTTGAAGCAATAAAAATTTACCAAAAAGCGTTTCTTCAATACTTAATTTCATATTTCCTTTTTCGGCAACAATTATTTCATAAATATGTCCGTCCTCTTCCAAAATATCTTCTGCATAAATATTATAATCTAGTTGCTCTAACTTTTCTCTAACTAAATTACTGGCTACATTAGGTTGTAGTATAAGTTGTTGAACATTGTTCAATTTATTTTTTCCATGTTCAAGAATTTCAGATATCAACTTACCTCCCATACCACAAATAGTTATTACTTCTATATTGTCATCAAAAGAAATTACATCTAATCCTGATCCTTTTACACATTTTATAATATCTGATAGATTGTTATCATCTACATTTTGTATAGAACTTTTATGTGGTCCTTCTACAACTTCTCCAGCAATAGCAAAATCTATTTGTTTATTTTTTGCCAAATAAATTGGCAAATAAGCATGATCACTTCCAATATCAGCTAATCTTCTATATTTTACAAAATTTGCTACCTTTTTTAATCTATTCTTTATATTTACATTCATTATATCTCCTATTAATCAAGAAAGTCTTTACTAAAACTAGTTGTAATTATATTTTTCTTATTTTCTTTTTTCTTTAATTCTTTTATTGTATTCTCACCATACTTATAATTTAATGACTTCATCACTCTGTTTAATTTTGTAGTTTTTTCGCTATTATTTGCATCAAATATATCTAGTTGTTCAAAAATATTTTCTATCTTTTCTACATCATTTAAAGATACTCCCAACAATCTAATTTTTTTGTCAACATCATACACCTCTAATAGCAATTCACTAGCGTACATATAAATATCTTGTTCATCATTTATATATTTTGATATTTTTTTTGCTTTTGTAATAGTCTTAAAATCATTATATTTTATCATAATAGAAATATTATTTCCTACATAGTTTCTATTTTGAGCTCTTGTAGAAACTTTGTTAGATAATTTTTTTATTTCTACTAATATATCGTCAATTTCTTCTAAATCTGTTGGATAAGTCTTTGAATTTCCGATAGATTTCCTATCTACTGTATATTTTAATTTTCTGTTATCTTCACCATTAGCTTTTTGTTTAAGTCTAAGTCCTTGTACTCCCAAAAGACTGTTTAATATTACTTCATTAGCTTGTGCTATATCTCCTATCGTTTTGATTCCATGTTTTTTTAACTTAGCAGAAGACGCTTTACCACACCCGTGCATCTCTGATATATCCATATCCCAAAGTATATCTTTATAATTTTTTTTATTTATTATAGTAAATCCTTTAGGTTTTTTCATATTAGAAGCCATTTTGGCAAAAAATTTGTTATAAGAAACACCTACGCTTGAAGGTAGTTTTAATTCTTTATATATTCTTCTTTGAATTAAAGCCATTATCTTTATAGGCTCTTTAAGGTCAGTTAAATCTATATAAGCTTCATCAATAGAAACTATTTCAACACAAGGGGTGTATGTTTTTATTAAATCAAATACTTTCTTTGACTCTTCTTGGTATCTTTCAAAATTCGGTTTCATTAGTTTAAGAGTAGGAAAAAGCTTTTTTGCTTCTCCTACTCTCATAGTCGTTTTTATTCCGTAACTTCTTGCAACATAATTTGAAGTTACTATTATACCATGTCTATCTTTTATAGACCCTGCTATCGCAATAGGTTTTCCTTTTAATTTAGTATTATATTTTTCTTCTACACTAGCATAAAAGCAATTCATATCTATATGCGCTATTACTCTATTCATTCAACAAACTTCCTTAAACTTATATTAATTAAACTATAGAAAAATTAATAACTATTATTGGCTTCCTTTTTGTATTGTCGTACAATAAACTAGATAACATAGTTCTAATTTCCGATTTAATTGCTGAACATTCTCTTAAAGATTTTATAGGATTATTCTCTATATACTCAGCAACTTTTTGTTCAGCTTCTTTTATTAGTTCAGCACTTTTTCTAACATATACAAATCCTTTAGTTTGAATACACGGTTTTCCTAAAAGTGATTTTGTTTTTCTACTTATTGCATAAGAAGCAATAAAAATACCGTCGTTTGAAAGAACTTTTCTATCTTTTAAGACACTTTCTTCTATAGTCCCTACACTCTTACCATCTATTAAAACATTTCCTACTGGTATATTATTTTTTAATACTCTTGTTTTATTTCCAATTAATTCTAGTATACTTCCTTTTTCCAATAGATGAACATTATCTTCAGAAATTCCCGTTTGAACAGCTAGTTCTGTATGAATTTTTAAATTTCTATACTCTCCTTGAACCGGAATAAAATGTTTTGGCTTTAAAAGATTTAACATCATTTTCAATTCTTCTCTTGTAGCATGACTTGAAGCATGTAATCTTTTTGAAGAAGCAACAACATTTGCTCCTAACTTAACTAATAAATTCAAGGTATCATAAAGCATAACTTCCATAGTAGGAGAAGGAGTGGCTGCAACCATTATAGTATCTCCTTGTTCTATATCTATACCTTTTATTTTTCTTTCTGCTAATTGTTTCATAGCCTTTATAGGCTCTCCTTGTTCACCAGAAGATAAAATAAAAATTTCATTTTTAGGGTAATTTTTCAAATCTTCTAATGAAATGAATTTACTGTCATCAATTTTTAAATAATTAAGTTTACGTGCTGACTTTATAGCATCTTCTATTGCTCGACCTACCAAAAGTATTTTTCTATTTTGCATTAAAGCTGCTTTTAAGATATGAGATATTGTTAAGAAATTAGATGCATAACAAGTTACTATTAATCTTTTATTAGCTTGATAAAATGCAGATTCTATTTGTTCAGAAGCTTCTTGTTCTGGCATATTATATCCAAAAGTATTAGCATTTGTTGAATCACTTAGTAGTGCTAGTACTCCATCTTTTCCAAGTTTACTAATCTCAAACATATCTGCCTGATATTCTCTAGCAACAGATTGATCAAACTTAAACTCACCTGTATAAACAATATTACCTCTAGTAGTTGACAATGTTACTCCTAATGAATCAGGCATAGAATATGTCGTTTTAAAAAATGACACTGTCGTATTATCAAATTTATAAATACTATTACTATTTACGTAATTAAATTTTAGACGTTTTTTTACACCTAATTGTCTTAAATGATTTTTTAACAACTCTATTGATAATTTAGAGCCAAATATTGGTAAATTTAATTTATCTACTATATATGGTATAGCTCCCATTGCACTAACATGACCATTAGTAATAAATATCCCTTTAATTTTATGTTTGTTTTTTACTAAGTATGTTATATCTGGAATTACTGCGTCTATACCTATCATTTTTGTTTCTGGAAACATAAGCCCTGCATCTAGTAAAAACATTTCATCATTGATTTCTACTAAATACATATTTTTTGCTATTTCTTCTACTCCTCCTAAAGGAGTTATCCTTATTTTTTCATTATTGGTTTTTTTATACTTTTTTTTGTTCATTCTATCCTCCTTCGATAAATAACTTATCTTTTAATCACTATTAATAAATTTTTTTACTTTTAGCATAGTTTTTATAGGCTCATAATCTTCTCTATGGATATCACATACTCCGTATTTTTCTAATCCTAGCAAATGTTTCTTCGTTCCATAACCCATATTATTTTCAAAATCATAATATGGATATTTTACTGCATAATGTTCCATTAATCTATCTCGATAAACTTTTGCTATTACAGATGCTGCTGCTATAGATACACTTTTCGCATCCCCTTTTATAATACTATGACTATTAATATTAGGTATTTCTAAAGGCATAGCATCTATTAACAAAAAATCTGGCTGTACTGATAATTTTTGGACAGCTTCTGTCATAGCAATCTTCGTAGCATTATAAATATTATACTTTGCTATCTGTTTGTTATCTAGTTCTACTATACTATAAGCTATGCAATCATTTAAAATCTGATTATACAATTCTTCTCGTTTTGCCTTAGTTAATTTTTTTGAATCTGTAAGTCCTGAAAAATAGCTATCTTTTTTCAAAATAACTGCAGCAGCTACTACTGGTCCTGCTAAAGGACCTCTACCTACTTCATCTATTCCACAAACATTATGATACCCCAAACTATAACACTTTCGTTCATAAATAGTCCTTTTATAATAATCTTCTTTTAAAGATTTTTCTTTTTCTAAGTTTTTATAATAACTCTCTAATAACTTCTTTACACCTACTCTATTATCTTTAGATAATTCTACCAACAGCTCTTTACTAACATTAGACTGATTTAATTTATCTTTTATTTCACTAATTTTCATTTTTAATCATATCCTCAAAATTATCCAAAGTTACTAAACCAAATTTTTGTGTTCTAAAATCTTGAATTAACAATTTTATAGCTCTATCATAGTCGTAATCACCATCAATTAATTTATAACGTTTCTTAGCTATTTCTTCCATTATAGCTATATTTTCTGTATTGTTATCAATATTTATTTTATAAACACTATTCAATTTATCTAAATGATATTTTTTCAAAAATTCAATTAAGTATAAACTTACATCATCTAATGGTGTAATATCATCTTTTATAGAACCTATTAGACTTAATTTTTTCCCTATTTCTTGATTATCAAACTTAGGCATTAAAATACCCGGTGTATCTAATAATTCAATATTTTTATTTAATTTTAACCATTGTTGTTTTTTAGTAACGCCTGGTTTATTAGCTGTATTAGCTACATTTTTGTTTATTACTTTATTAATAAATGTTGATTTACCTACATTAGGAATACCTATTACCATAGTTCTTATAGCTCTAGGTTTCATACCTTTTTCTATCATCTTTTCTAACTTTGCAGATAACTCTTCTCTTGCTGAACTTATAACATCATTTAAGTTTTTGCTATTTTTTGCATCAGCATAAACTACTTTATAACCATTTTCTTCAAAATATTTCTTCCATTTAGCAGTTTCTTTTTTATCACATAAATCTATTTTATTAAAAATAATTATCTTCTTTTTATCTTTAACAACTTCATCTAAATACATATTGTGTGAAGACAATGGGCAACGTGCATCGACTAATTCAAATACAATGTCTACTAGTTTTAATTTTTCTTTAACTTCTCTAGTAGCTTTAGCCATATGACCGGGAAACCACTGAATTACCATAATAATATCCTTTCAAAAATTAATTTATTTTAATACGTACACTAGATAAAAAACTGTGACTAACTTAATTAACAATTAGCATTCACAGTTTAAAAATTAAATCTATCTATCCTAAATTATACTAGAATATTATAACATTTTTCACACTTATCCTCAACTATTAAATTACGAAATAAAAGATATACTTTTTAATATTAAAAATTTATTTCACACAAAAATAATTAATCTTGTGGATATTATTTTTTATAAAAATAAAAAATGGAAGAACATTCCTCTTCCATTTTGTCTATTGTTTATAAATTATCACGCCAAGCTACAAGTTCTGCAATATCATCTTCTTTAATATATCCTTGAATTTTTGCTTCATCTATTAAGGCGTCGTAGTTAGTCAAAGTTTCATACGATATATTTTCTTCTTCAAACGCTTCTTTTGATTTGTTTATTAGATAACTAAAGATTGCAACTACTCCTAATACTTCGCATCCAGTATCTCTTAGTGCTTTTACAACATTTATAGATGATATACCAGTAGAAATTAAATCTTCTACAACTACTACTTTATCATCTTTAGTTATTCTTCCTTCTATTTGATTAGTTTTTCCATGTTTTTTCTTCGAATCCCTTACATAAGACATAGGCAAATCTAATATTTCACTAACCCAAGCAGCGTGTGGTATTCCTGCTGTAGCCGTTCCTGCTATTACTGTAGCTTGAGGATATTTATCTTTTATTATTTGTGCTAATCCTTGTGCTATACTACGACGTACATCAGGATAAGACATAGTTAGACGATTATCACAGTAAATAGGCGATTTTAATCCTGATGTCCAAGTAAAATAATCGTTCGGTCTAAGCTCCACAGCCTTTATATCTAATAAATTTTTTGCAATATTTCTTTCTAAATTTTCCATTATATTACCTTCCATAGATTAATTATTTAGTAAATTGTTCTTCAAAAATTTTATACACTTGTACTGGATTTGACGACTTCGTAATAGGTCTTCCTACTACTATATGAGTTGATCCTTGTTCCTTGGCTAAAGATGGAGTTGCCACCCTTTTTTGATCGCCTATATCATCAGATGCAAGTCTTATACCTGGAGTTACAGCTAAAAACTCTTTACCACATTTTAGTAGTATATCGCTAACTTCGTAAACGGAAGATACAACTCCATCCAAGCCTGCTTCTTTAGATAGTTTCGCATAATTTAATACACTTTCTCTTAAACTAGTAGTTATTAATTGTTCTTCTTGCATCTTTTCTTCTGAGGTTGATGTTAATTGTGTAATAGCTATAACTTTAGTATCCAAACTTCCGCCATCTATCATACCTCTCTTAGCTGCCTTCATCATATCTTTGCCACCAGCACTATGAACAGTTAATATATCAACATTAAATTTAGCTAAACCTAATGATGCTCCATATACTGTATTTGGTATATCATGTAATTTCAAGTCTAAAAATATTTTATGTCCACGTTCCTTTATTTTTTCAATAACCTTTGGACCATTTTGCAAGTACAATTCCATACCTATTTTAACAAATAATTTTTTATCCTCAAACTTATCCAAAAATTCTAAAGTTAAATCTAAATTTGGAAAATCTAATGCTACAATTATTTCTCTTGTCATTATTTTATTTCTCCTTTTTATTATTTCCAAGATCTATCCTTTAATTCTAAAATATGATTTACTCCTAATTCGTCAAGAGCTTTAGGCAATTTAGAGATTATTTTAGGACAAACTAATGGATCAGTAAAATTCGCCGTTCCTATAGCTACCGCACTAGCACCAGCAGAAATAAAGTCTATAACGTCCCATTCATTCATAATACCACCCATTCCTATTATAGGAATATTTACATTTTGTGAGACCTGATAAACCATCCTTATGGCTACTGGTTTTATTGCAGCACCTGATAATCCTCCTGTAACATTAGCAATAATTGGTTTACCAGTCTTTTTATCCAATCTCATACCTACTAATGTATTTATCATAGTTATACCATCTGCTCCACCATCTTCAACTGCTCTCGCCATTTCTACAATATCAGTTACATTAGGAGAAAGTTTTACATATACTGGGACACTAGAAACTTCTTTAACTCGTCTAGTTAACTCCTTTGCTACCTCAGGATCTGTCCCAAATTGAATACCTCCAGACTTAACATTAGGACAAGATATATTTAACTCTAACGCCTTTACATTTCTTGATTTAGAAATATGTTCAGCAACATAAATATAATCTTCCACGTCACTACCTGCAACATTAGCTATTATAGGAACATCAAATTTCTCTAACTTTGGCAATTTATCAGTAATAATTTCGTGAACTCCAGGATTTTGTAATCCAATAGCATTTAACATACCACTAGATGTTTCTGCTACTCGTGGCGTTGGATTACCATTCCTTTTTTCTTTTGTTGCTGCTTTAATCATTATAGCTCCCAGTTCAGATAAGTCATAAAAATGTGCATATTCCAAGCCAAATGCAAAACACCCTGATGCTGGCATAATTGGATTTTTTAAATCTAAGCCTGGTAACTGTACTCTTAATCTATCATTCATAATAGCATACTCCTAAAAAATTATTTCTTCAGCTTTAAAAACTGGTCCATCATAGCAAATACGGGCTGTATCATCTACTTTTGTTTTGCAAACACAAGCATAACAAGCACCTATTCCACAAGCCATTCTTTCCTCAAGTGATAAATAACCTTCTTTTTGATTATTCATATCCTTTAATGCCTTTAACATAGGAAGTGGACCACAACTATAATATTTATCATATTGTAAATTATACTTAGTTATAACGTCTGTTACATACCCAACTTCATCAAAAGATCCATCTACTGTACTTACATAGGTATTTCCTAGCTCTAGAAATTTCTCTTTATAAAAAACATCTTCTTTATTGTTAAATCCCAAAACGTGAATAGTTTTTATTCCTTGTTCATTAAATTTTTTGGCAAGTTCATATAGGGGAGGAACTCCTATACCGCCTCCTACTAACAAAGCTGTTTGTCCTGTAGTTAAACTTTTTATATTGTATCCATTTCCTAGTGGACCTAATATATCTACTAATTCTCCTTCTTTTAAATTAGATAATATTTTTGTCCCATCTCCTTCTGCTCTATATATAACTACAAAAGTATTACTATCCTTATTTATTTCACAAATAGAAATTGGTCTACGTAACAAATATTCACTACTACTATTAACTCTTATATTTACAAATTGTCCAGCTTCATTCATACTTTGAACGATATCACCCTGTAATGTTAATTTAAAAATATTACGGGCAATATTCTCATTACTTATAACTGTTGTTAGTTGAACTTGCATCGTATCTCTCCTTAATTATTTTCATAATTTATTAACTTTTTTAGAAAACTTCTTATAACTTATACTTCTGTAATAATAAAACTCATTGACTCTAACACATTTAATAAAGCATTAGCTGTATCCAAAGATGTTAAGCAAACTACATCTTGTTCACTAGCTGCTCTTCTTATTTTAAATCCATCACTTGTACTTTTCTTTTCTTTCGATGTAGTATTTATTATTATATCTATATTTCCTGAATATATTGCATCTAATACTGTATTTTTGTCATCTGATATTTTGTTAACTTTTTCTACTTTTAGATTATGTTTAACAAAGTATTTTGCAGTTCCTTCAGTTGCAATCAAATTATATCCTATTTCTGCAAATCTCTTAGCCAACTCTAATGATTCTTCTTTGGCATCTTCACTAACCGTAAACAAAATATTTCCACTATCTTTTATTTTTATACCAGATGCTACCAATCCTTTATATAGAGATTTTTCTAGGGTTAATTCAACACCCATAACTTCTCCTGTTGATTTCATTTCAGGACCTAATGTAGTATCCACATCTTTTAATTTTTGGAAGCTAAAGACAGGAACTTTAGTATATATCTTATTAGATGGTTCTATTAAGCCAGTTACATAACCTTTTTCAGATAATTTTTCTCCAATTACTGCTTCCATAGCTAATTTTGCCATCGGTACTCCTGTAATTTTGCTTAGGAATGGTACAGTTCTTGAACTTCTAGGATTGACCTCTAATACAAAAACTTCATCATTACTTATTACATATTGAATATTAAGTAAGCCTATAATATTTAATCCTTTAGCTAATCTAATAGTGTAATCTATTAATGTATTAATAGTTTCTTGCTTTATATTCTGTGGTGGATATACTGCAATAGAATCACCAGAGTGTACCCCTGCTCTTTCTATATGTTCCATAATCCCCGGAATTACTACAGTATCTCCGTCACATATCGCATCAACTTCTATTTCCTTACCTATTAAATATCTATCTACTAATACTGGGTGTTCTGGAGAAACTTTTACTGCATTTTGCATATAATGACGTAACTCTTCTTCTTTATAAACTATTTCCATAGCTCTTCCACCTAACACATAAGATGGTCTTACCAATACTGGATAACCTATTTCTTTTCCATGTTTTACCGCTTCTTCTATAGTAAACGCTGTTTTCCCTAAAGGTTGCGGTATATTTAAATTTCTTAATAAATTCTCAAATTTATCTCTGTTTTCTGCATTATCAATCTCATCCAAAGATGTACCCAAAATTTTTACACCTTTCTTCGCCAGACTATCTGCTAGATTAATTGCTGTTTGTCCTCCAAATTGAACAACTATTCCTAAAGGATTTTCATGTTCTATTATCGCCATAACATCTTCTGTAGTTAATGGTTCAAAATATAATTTATCCGATATAGAAAAATCTGTCGAAACAGTTTCTGGATTGTTATTAATAATTATAGACTCATAACCAGCTTCTTTAATAGCTTTCACTGTATGAACTGTTGCGTAATCAAACTCAACACCCTGACCTATACGTATAGGACCTGATCCTAGAACTATTATTTTCTCTTTATCACTAACTACTGACTCTTGTTCATATTCATAGGTAGAGTAGAAATATGGGGTTTCTGATGAAAATTCTGCCGCACAAGTATCAACCATTTTAAATACAGGTTTTATATTATTCTTGTTACGCAAATCATAAATTTCTTCTTCTGTAACATTCCAGCGATGAGCAATAGTCTTGTCAGAAAAACCATACTTTTTCGCATATTCTAATAATTCTAAATCATATTTATTATCTTTTAGTTCATGCTCTATATTAATAATATTTTGCATTTTATCTAGGAAGAATAGATCTATTTGTGTTATGTCTTTTATCTCTTCTGGTGTAACTCCACGACGTAACGCTTCTCCTATAAAGAATAATCTTTCATCGCTGGCTTGTTTAATACGATCTAATATATAATCTAAATCAAAATCTTCTCCATTTGGTAGCCCAAGATGATAAACTCCGTACTCTAGAGATCTAATAGCTTTTAATAAACTTTCTTCATACGTTCTTCCCATAGCCATAACTTCTCCAGTAGCTTTCATTTGTGTCCCTAATTTTCTATCAGCTTTTTCAAATTTATCGAATGGAAATCTAGGAATTTTACTTACAACATAATCTAAAGCTGGCTCAAAGCAAGCATATGAATTTTGATTAACTGGATTTATTATTTCATCTAACGTTAATCCTATCGCAATTTTTGCTGCTATTTTGGCAATTGGATACCCTGTTGCTTTAGAAGCAAGCGCTGATGAGCGTGATACACGTGGGTTGACTTCTATAATATAATATTTAAACGAATTAGGATCTAGTGCTAATTGAACATTACATCCACCCTCTATTTTCAACGCTCTAATAATTTTTAGAGAAACATCACGTAGCATATGATACTCTCTATCTGTTAGTGTTTGAGATGGTGCAACGACTATAGAATCTCCTGTATGAATACCTACTGGATCAATATTTTCCATATTACAAACTACAATCGCTGTATCGTTACTATCACGCATTACTTCATATTCTATTTCTTTATATCCTGCAATAGATTTTTCCAAAAGGCATTGCGTTACTGGTGAATAATGTAGCCCGTTACTTACTATTTCTTCTAGCTCATTATCGTTATTACATATACCTCCTCCAGTTCCTCCCATTGTAAAGGCTGGGCGAACAATAATGGGATAACCTATTTTTTCTACAAATTTATATGCTTCTTCTAAATTATTAACAATCTCTGATTCAGGAACAGGTTCACCTAATTCAAACATCAAATTACGAAAAAGCTCTCTATCTTCTGCTTGTTTTATAGAATCTAATTTGGTTCCTAATAGTTCTACGTTATATTGATCTAAAATACCTTGTTTATGTAATTCTACCGCCATATTCAAACCAACTTGTCCCCCTAATGTTGGTAATAAGGCATCTGGTCGTTCTTTTCTTATTATTTTTGCTATAAATTCTGGTGTTAGTGGCTCAATATAAATTTTATCTGCAATTTCTTTATCGGTCATTATAGTTGCAGGATTTGAGTTTACTAATATCACTTTATATCCTTCTTCTTTTAAAGATAAACAAGCTTGAGTCCCTGCATAATCAAATTCTGCTGCTTGTCCTATTATTATAGGTCCTGATCCTATTACTAATATTGTTTTTATATCTTCTCTTTTTGGCATAATTTTGCTCCTTAGTTACTAGTAGATTATTTTGCTTTTTCCATATTTGAGATAAACTCATCAAAAAGATAACTTGAATCATGTGGTCCAGGAGATGCTTCTGGATGATATTGAACAGAAAATAATGGATATTCTTTGTGTCTTAATCCTTCACAAGTACCGTCATTTACTGCTACATGTGTCAATTCTAAATCTGTATTTTTTAGAGACTCTATATCTACGGCATATCCATGATTCTGTGACGTTATGTCAACTCTTCCTGTCAGAAGATTTTTTACAGGTTGATTAGCTCCTCTATGTCCGAACTTTAATTTATAAGTTTTTGCACCACAAGCTAAAGCTAATAATTGATGTCCCATACAAATACCAAAAATAGGAACTTTCCCTACCAACTCCTTAATAGTTTCTACAGTTTCCATAACATCTTCTGGGTCTCCAGGACCATTACTTAACATAATTCCATCTGGATTTTGTCGTAAAATTTCTTTAGCACTAGTATTATAGGGCATAACTATAACATCACAATCTCTAGCATTAAGCTCTCTTAAAATTCCCGATTTTGCACCGCAATCTAGCAACACTACTCTATGTCCACGTCCAGATGATAAAAATGATTTTGATGTTGATACTTGACTAATTTGATCTGTAGGTAAATCTGTATTTTTCAACTTAGCTAGAACCTCTGAACTATCATTAGCTATATCTGTAATAACTCCCTTTATAGTTCCAAATTGTCTAATTTTTCTCGTTAAGCTCCTTGTATCTATACCTGATATTCCTGGTATATTCAAAGATTTCAAAACTTCATCTAGTGTATATTCACAACGAAAATTGCAAGGTTTATTACAATGTTCACGAACAACCATTCCTTTTATACTAGGATTAATAGTTTCATAGTCATCACGATTAATTCCATAATTTCCTACTAATGGATATGTAAATGTTATTATTTGACCGTTGTAAGATGGATCAGATAGTGTTTCTTGATAACCAGTCATAGCAGTATTGAAAACAACTTCCCCTGTCATCTCTACATCACTTCCAAACCCATATCCTTTATAAATTGTTCCATCTTCTAAAATTAATTGCTTATTATATTTGTACATTTCTTTCACCTTTCTAAGCATTTATTTAATTATAAGCTAGCTTCATCACAATAAACTATGTTACCTTCACATAAAGTTAGTACAGGTATTCCATAAACTTCTTCTCCTTTGTAAGGTGTATTTCTTCCTTTAGATAAAAAGTTATTTGGATCTATAGTTTCTTTTTTATCTAAATCAATAACTACAATATCCGCAAGTTCCCCTATTCCCAGTTTTCCGTAAGGTAAATCAAATATTTTAGACACTTTGCTACTCATCATATTAACTACTTGTTCTAGTGTAAATATTCCTGTTTTAACAAAATAAGTATACAGTTGAGCAAAAGCTGTTTCACTTCCTACAATTCCAAAAGCTGAATCTGACATAGGTAATTCTTTTTCATGTAGTGCATGTGGGGCGTGATCAGTTGCTATAATATCAATCGTTCCATCAAGTACCCCTGCAATAAGTGCTTGTCTATCTTCTGTTGCTCTTAATGGCGGATTCATCTTCCACATACCAGTAGCTTCGGTTATATCATTTTCATCACTTATTAAATGATGTGGACATACTTCACAAGTTACATTTATTCCTGCTTTTTTTGCTTCTCGAATAATTCTAACAGATTCTTTAGTTGAAACGTGACAGACATGATAATGACATCCTATTGCTTCTGCTAATAAGACATCTCTTGCTATCTGGACAGATTCACATACTGAAGGAATTCCTTTTTGTCCTAATTCTCTACTACGCTTACCACAGTGCATACATCCACCTAGTATTAAAGAATTATCCTCACAATGTGCAACTATGGCTTTATTTAATTTAGCGGCAATCTTCATAGATTGATACATCATATTAGCATTTTGAACACCTCTTCCGTCATCACTAAAGGCAAATACATAATTAGCTAATTCATCAAATTCCGCGTAATCTTCTCCTAACTCTCCTTTTGTAATTGCTCCGTAAGGTATTGCTCTTATAACACTATCTCGTTCTATTAAATCTAGCTGTATTTTTAAATTCTCGTAAGTATCTGGTACAGGATCTAAGTTAGGCATAGGCATTGCTGTCGTAAATCCTCCTCTCGCAGCAGCACGAGAAGCATTATAAATAGTTTCTTTATAGCTAAATCCCGGTTCTCTCCAATGAACATGAACATCTATAAATCCAGGGGATACAAACTTACCTTTTAAGTCAATAACTTCAAAAACTTCTTTGTCAATATTCTCTTCAATAGCAACAATAGTTTTTTCATCTATTAAAATATCTCTTTTTACTAATTTTCCATTGTCTAATAATTTTCCGTTTTTTAAAAGTAGCATAACTTCTCCTTATAAATTATTTTCTTTGATTGTTTTTTCTAATATAGCTTGACGCATAAACATACCATTTTTCATCTGCTCAAAAATTACAGACTTTTCATTCTCAACCAAATTTTCTGCTATCTCTACTCCTCTATTGACAGGCGCTGGATGCATTACTATGGCACTATCTTTTAGTCTACTGTATCTTTCGTATGTTAAACCATAATTTCTATGATAACTATCCTTATCAAACATTATCTCTCCATCATGACGCTCATGTTGTACTCTAAGAAGCATACAAATATCAATGTCTTCTATCACACTATCAAAATCTACAACTTCTCCTAAAGTAAAATCTTTAAAAATATCCGGACAAACAAACTTTACATCTGCCCCTAACCTTGTCAAAATATTAAAATTACTTCTTGCCACACGAGAATTTTTTATATCCCCAACTATTACTATTTTCAAGCCTTCAATTTTACCAAAATGCTCATAAATAGTCATAAGATCTAATAAACATTGACTAGGATGCTCTCCACTTCCGTCTCCTCCACTAACAATAGGTATATTTAAATTTTCTAACTTCTTGTAATACTCTCGTTCAGAATGTCTAATTACAAGAATAGAACAACCTATCATCTCTAATGTTTTACAAGTATCATACAAACTTTCTCCTTTATTTATCGAAGATGTATTTGTTTCAAAATTAATTACTTTTAATTTCATCCTTTGTTCTGCTACTTCAAAACTATGTTTTGTTCTTGTAGAATTTTCAAAAAATAAATTAGCTACAAATAAGTCATCTCTAATTAGAACATTAGCGCCATTTTTAAGCTCTAGTCCTCTATTTATTAATTCATACACTTCTTCATTACTCAAATCGTTCATAGAAACTAAATTTTTCATAGTTACCTCTTCGTTTTTCTAATTTTCAAAAAAAATACCTTGTTTGCTAACAAGGTATTTGTAAGAAGTATATTTGTGCAAAACAAAACACAATACTCCTAACTAATCTCTTATTAGCCTCTCAGGACTATCTTAAAAAGATATTTATTAAATTACATAAGCACAATGCGATCTAAATTATCTACTTCTAGCAATTGTACTTTTACATTTTCTTCACTAGATGTTGGAATATTTTTTCCTACATAATCTGCTCTAATAGGAAGTTCTCTATGCCCTCTATCTATTAGAATAGCTAGCCTTATAGCCTTTGGTCTATACTGCTCCATTATAGCATCAATTGCCGCTCTAACTGTCCTTCCAGTATATAGAACATCATCAACTATAACTACTACTTTATTAGTTAAATTAAGCTTAAAATTAACATTGTTTACTGATGGATCTATATTTTCTGTGGACAAATCATCACGATAGAAAGTAATGTCTAAAACTTCAACTGCAACATTAACCCCTTCTATATTTCTTATTTTTTCTTTTATTCTTTTAGCTAAATAAATCCCTCTTGTTTTTATCCCTACCAAAACAATTTCTTCAAGATTATCACCCTTTTCAAGAATCTCATGTGATAAACGTGTAATCATTCTTAATATTGCCTCTTCATCAAATAAAACTTTTTCTTTCATATTATCCTCCAATTATTAAAAAAACTCTGACATATATAGTCAGAGTTAAATACCTAAATCAATACTTTATCTATAAAATATTTCTTTTAGCCTCTCTGGACTACTTTAAAGAATTTATATTAAACTTTCAATATTATACAGTATTTATTTATAAATGTCAATTAAGAATAACCAATTTTAATTATCAAAATATATTATTTATTATATGAAAATTAATAATACAGATAGAAAATATAACAAATATTTTTATAAATAGATTGATTTATAATATGTTCTGTTATATTATAATCATAAATACTTTAAAAATTCGCTAATATATAAAGACATCTATATACAATTGATTAAGGAGTTAGTTAATGCTAGAAATAAATAACATATCAAAAAAATTTAATAACAAGGTTATTTTGGATAATGTAAGTTTTAATATACAAAAAGGTGAGATTATTACATTGCTAGGGGCAAACGGCGCTGGTAAAACTACATTAATTAACTGTATTTTAAAGCTACATAAGTTAGACTCTGGACTTATAAAATTTGAAAATAACAACATCAATAATATTACAAACAAAAAATACTATTCTAATATTTCAGTAGTTTTAGAATCTAGCGATAATATTTATGACTATATAAGTGGATTAGAAAATATAAGATATTTTTTAGGTTTATCGAATTTTAAATATTATGAATACGAAAAAGATATGAATTATTTACTTAAATTATTTAATTTACAAGATCATACACAAAAAAAAAAAAAAGTCGGTCTATACTCAAGAGGTATGAAACAAAAATTAGCGATTGTTATCGCACTCCTATCTAAACCAAAATTATTACTTTTAGATGAACCTACAATAGGTTTAGATATTAAAACAAAATATCAAGTTTTAGATATATTAAGTAATATAGTAAAAGAAAGAGGAGTCAGTATACTATTAACAACTCATCAAGTAGAAATATTAAAAGTAATAAATAGTAAACTTTTGTTTTTGATAGATGGAAATGTTAAAGAATATAATAATATCAATGAACTATTAAACTTTGAAGAAACTTATGAAATTGAATATATAGATGACCTTAACAATATGTGCACAACAATTGAATGTGGAGTTAACTTCTCAGATATATATAATAAATATAAAAAATATGAAATCTTAAATATTTCAAAGAAAGAGCAAGATATAGAAAAAATAATAATGGAGAAATTGTATGAATAATTTTTTTACTGAATTTAGAAAAATACTTAATGAAACTTTAACATATTATCCTGATTTCATTGTTAGTATTATCGTTAATATAATACTATTTACTATATTTTTTAATAACAATCAATCAACTAGCTCTATTTTAGGTTTTGTTCTTTGGATAATTGTTAGCGGAGTTATTAGTGAAGCATCCATAACTATATCAACAGAAAAACAACTAGGAACCCTTCAAAACCTAATGATTAAACCTGTATCTATATTATCTACCATAACTAACAAAACTATATCATGGATAATAATAAATACTGTAAAAATTGTTGCTATTTTATTAATCTTATCGATATTTTATAATTTAAAAGGCATTTTTAATTTACATCTAATTATTATATTTCCTATAACAATATTAGGAATATTCGGCTTCTATCTTATACTTGCAGTTTTAACATTAATATATACTAAAGTTGCTTCTTTTGAAGCTGTAATAAGCTATATTTTATTATATTTATCTGGTACATTTTTAGATATTCCTCATATTTTAATTTATAGTAACCCTTTATCTTATGCAACATATACTATCAAAAATATTAATATTATTAATATAGAAAATTACATATATTTAATTTTAATAAGTTTATTATGGTTAATAATTGGACTATCTTCTTTTAAATATATTTTGCAAAAAGCAAAAACTTTAATTGGAACTATTAGTTTAAAATTTTCAAATTGTTTTAAATTTATAAATTAAAAAGTGATAATACTAATGTATTATCACTTTTTTTATTAGTTAGAAATATTTAATACTTCTTTTATAGTAATTTTTCAAACTCTTCTCTTACTTGTCCTACAGAGAATCCTATTATTACTTGGATAGCTTTGTCATTACGAGCTACCCCTAATGCTCCAGATTGTTTTAGGAAGTTGTCATCTTTTACTAAAGTTTCATCTTTAACATTTACTCTCAAACGTGTAACACAGTTAGTTACTTCTGCAATGTTATCTTTACCACCTAAACCTTCCAAGATAATAGCAGCTTGATCTGCGTGAGTTGCAGCATCATCTCTAACAACAGTTTTATCATTTTTATTGTCTTTGTTATCTTTATTTCTATAATCTTGTTTAGTATAAAGTTTAGTTTCACTATCTTCTGACTCACGTCCTGGTGTATTTAGGTTTAATTTCAGAATTAAGAATCTAAATACAAAGAAGTAAATTGCAGAGAATACTAATCCCACTCCAATTTGAACAAACATTTGTCCAGAATGGTTAGCAAACATTGGTAACCAGTTTAAAGAAAGGAAATCTAAAAGTCCACTTCCGAAGTTACCAACAACACCTAGTGAGTACATAATACTTGACATTAATGCTCCTAAAACTGCATGAGCTGCGAATAATACAGGAGCTGCAAATAAGAATGTAAATTCAATAGGTTCTGTTATTCCTGTTAAGAATCCAGTAAGAGCTGCTGGTAATAATAACCCCGCTACTACTTTTTTCTTAGTATCTTTAGCTGTTACATACATTGCTAATGCTGCAGCTGGCAATCCAAATACTTTAGAGTTACCATGTAATGAGAATCCACCTTGTGGGAATTGCTCTTTAAGTGGTGCTACATTGTTAGCAAATTCTTGAATATGAGTTGCCCAATAAGCTGTAATTCCATTTTCTACTACTGCTGGTCCAAACATAAATGGTCCATAAATAAAGTGATGTAATCCTGTAGGTATCAATAATCTTTCTAGTAAAGTATAGAAGAATACCCCTATCACTCCAGACGCTTTTAATAAACCTTGTAATGCTCCTATTCCTAACTGAACTTTTGGCCAAAGTAATGCAGTTAAAAATGCAACTGGTAACATTATTAAGAAACCTACGATAATAACGAAAGATGTACCTTGGAAAATACCTAAAAGTTCTGGTAATTTTTTATCAAAATATTTATTATGAATCCATACTGCTATAGAAGCAATTACAATAGAACCTATAATTGATGTATCTAATGTAGTTACCCCACCAATACTAGTAAGACCTGTAGGTAACTTTCCTTCTTTAGGTATTTCTATACCGAAGAATGAAAATTGTGTTAAGAAAGCATTAATAAAATAATTAAATGTCATATAAATAACGAATGCTTCTAACGCTGCACGACCATTTGCTTTTTTAGCAAGTCCTACAGGAATACCTAGAGCAAAAACTATCGGCATTTGATTAAATAATGTCCATCCTCCTTGCTCAACTACAAACCAAAACTTAAACCAAGTAGTTCCTTCTTGAGCAATACTACCTACTAAGTCAGGGTTTTTTAATATAGAAGTTAGTCCTACAACTAACCCCGCAAAAGCGAATAAAACTGAAGGCATCAGCATCGCTCCACCAAAACGTTGTAATTTTTGTAACATTGTTACTTCTCCTTTACTTTATTTTTATTTTTATTTCTAACCCATAATGATCTGACACTACATTATAATTATAGCCATTAAATATAACTCTACTATACTCTACTTCTACCAATTTGTTAGTAAATATATAGTCTAATCTCTTTTCACCTTTATCATTTTTCCAACCATCTATATTATTACCAACAGTAATTCCTGAACATTTATCTTTTGCCAAATTATATGTATCATAAACACCTAATTGCAAAATATTATTATAATCTTCTTCGTTACTTATGGCATCTGTATTAAAATCTCCCATAAAAAACTTCAATTTATCATTAGTAGTTCTATTTATAATATTTTTAATATTATCAAGTTGATTTTCTTTTTTGCTAGTTGGAAGATTAATATGACAGCTATAAAATTCAATATTTTTGCCATTATAATCAAATGCTGCAGAAACTATTTTTCGAGCTTCTATAGAATTAACATCTGTAGTTTCTGTACAGTAAAATTCATCATATTTAGCATTATTTTTAGTTAAAATAGCTATTCCTTCATCATATTTATCATAACCTATATGAGAATTACTCCAAAAATATTTATATGTAGTATCTGTATATTTTTTCAAAAATTCAAGAAGCACAAATAAATAATTATCTTTTTTTAAACCATTTTCAACTACATCTTCTGTTATCGTCTGATTAACTTCTTGTAATGCTATAACATCATAGTCGTTTTCTGCTATTGCCTTTGCTAGAGTATTTATTTTTTCTAACTGATTATCTTCTAACCAAGCATGAACATTTAATGTTAATAATTTCATATATGTGCTTCTTGCTCCTTTATAATTTATTTTGTTCGCCAAATTTCTTCTTCATATTGAGATATAGTTCTATCAGATGAGAAGAATCCTGCTTTTGCTATATTATTTATTACTTTTTCATACCATAGATTTTGATCTTCATAATCTTCTAACATTTTTTCTTTAGTTTGGACATAATCTTCAAAATCTATTAATGTCATAAACCAATCTTTATTTGCAAGTTCATTATGAAGTCTTGTTAATCTTTCTTCACTACCAAGAGCTACAAGTTTACTATCAACTATGAAATCAACTACTTCTTTAATATTATCTTTTTCATAGTATTCTCTTGGATTATACCCTTCTTTTTCATACAATTCGATTACATGATCACTATCTTTACCAAAAATATAAATATTATCTTTTCCTGCTAATTCTGCAATTTCTACGTTAGCTCCATCCATTGTTCCTAATGTTAATGCTCCGTTTAACATAAATTTCATATTTCCAGTACCACTTGCCTCTTTTGAAGCTAGTGATATTTGTTCTGATATATCAGAAGCCGGTATTAATTTTTCAGCAACAGTTACATTATAGTTTTCAACTAAGAAAACATTCAAATATTTATTCACTTCTGGATCATTGTTTATTAATTCTGATAAACATAAAATTAAATGAATAACATCTTGCGCTATTGTGTAAGCTGGTGCTGCTTTCCCTCCGAATATAATAGTTACTTTACGTGGCGGTAAATTACCTTTTTTAATATCTAAATATTTATTAATTACATAAAGTGCATTCATTTGTTGACGTTTATATTCGTGGAATCTCTTAATTTGTGTATCAATTATACTATTTTCATCTAAATCAATATTTTTATTATCTTTTAAATATTTTTTCAGAACTAATTTGTTATTGAATTTAATTTTTTGCAACTGTTTGTGCACTTCTTTATTATCTACATATTCTAATAATTTTTCTAATTCTGTTGCATCTTCTAAATATTTATCTCCAATTAGCTCTTTAATATAAGCTGCTAATTCCTGATTAGAAAATTCCAACCAACGTCTAAATGTTATACCATTAGTTTTATTATTGAATTTTTCAGGATAAATTTCGTAGAAATGTTTTAATTCACTATTTTTCAAAATTTCTGTATGTAGTCTAGCAACTCCATTTACACTATTAGAGAAGTGAATATCCATATGTGCCATATGAACTCTATTTGTCTTATCAATTATTTGTAGATTTTCTGCACTATATTTTTCTCTAACTACTTTATCTAGTTGTTTTATAATATCTACAATTTGTGGTACAACTTCTTCCAAATATTCTAATGGCCATTTTTCTAATGCTTCTGCCAAAATAGTATGGTTTGTATAACCTGTCATATTTTCAACAATCTTACAAGCATCTTCAAATGATATACTATGTTTTGTTGTTAATAATCTTATTAATTCAGGAATTACCATACTAGGATGCGTGTCATTAATTTGAACGTAAGCATAATCTGATAAGTCAAGTAAATTACTTCCTTTCTCTAGCGCTTCATCGATAATTAATTGTGCAGCATTAGATACCATAAAATATTGTTGATAGATACGTAATAATTCACCATTTTTATCACTATCATCTGGATATAAGAATAAAGTTAAGTTTTTATCAATTTCTAATTTGTCAAATTCAATTCCTTTTTCAACAAGTTGATAGTCAACACTCTCTAAATCAAATAAATTCAAATAATTTTTCGTGTTTTTGTTATATCCTAATACATCTATTCTTTTTAATTTTGAACGTAATGTAAAGTTTTTGAATTGTACGTCGTAACTAATATCCGTATCTCTCAACCAACTTTCTTTTTCTATCCAAAAATTAGGAACTGCCGTTTGTTGATTTTTATCAAAGACTTGTTTAAACAGCCCACAATGATAGTTAAGTCCAATACCTTCTCCATTTATACCTAAAGATGACATAGAGTCAATAAAACATGATGCTAGACGTCCTAACCCACCATTACCTAACGATGGCTCTAATTCTACATCTTCTACTTCGCTTATATTTTTTCCTGCATCTGCTAATTCCTTTTTAACTTCATCATATATTCCTAAGTTAATTAAGTTGTTTGATAAAAGCTTTCCAATTAAAAATTCAGCTGAAATATAATATATTTTCTTTTTAGAATCATTTTTAGTTTTGTTATTAGCTTTCTCTTTAACATAGTTTAATAACTCTACATATATTTCTTCGTTAGTTAGATTTTCTAAATTTTTATTTGTTTTTTCAAGATATGTTGTAAATTTTCTAGTCATTTAGTTTACCTCTTACGTCCTCTCTTGTATAGTGTAGTTATCTCTTTTAAGAAATCTTTTTTATCTTGAGTTAATTCCCCTTGTTTCATTCTCCATCTCCAGTTTTGTCCAACAGTTGAAGGAGTGTTCATTCTAGACATCGAACCTTTTTCAAGTAAATCCTGCATAGTAACTATTGCTGTGTTACTCACACTAGCGTATAAAGTACGAAGCATAGCCTTACTAACAGATTCATATCTTTGCCTATTTATATATTTATCTATGTACTGCTTTATTTCTTCTGGTTGCTCATTGTACCAACCGTTAATTACATCATTATCGTGTGTCCCCGTATAAGCTACACTATTAGGAGTATAGTTATGAGGTAAGTCTAAATTATCTTCTCCACCAAATGCAAACTGCAAAATTTTCATTCCTGGATAGCCAATATCTACCAATAATTTTTCTGCTTTTGCATCAATAAAACCAAGATTTTCTGCAATAATAGGTAATTCTCCCAAGCGTTCTTTTATTTTTTCGAACAATTCAATACCTGGACCTTCTTGCCAAGTTCCATATTTAGCACTCGTAGATTTAATATCTATTTCCCAGTAATCAGAAAATCCTTTGAAGTGATCTATTCTTAATACATCATAAATTTTGAAACTTTCTTCTACACGATTTACCCACCATTCATAAGAAGTTTCTTTATGTTTTTGCCAATTATATATAGGATTACCCCAAAGTTGTCCTTCTGGACTAAAATCATCGGCAGGAACTCCAGATACAGCCAACGGATTATTATTTTCATCAACTTTGAATAAATAAGGCATTGTCCACATTTCTACACTATCTGCAGATACATATATAGGTATATCTCCTATAATTTTTATTCCTTTTGAGTTAGCATATTGTTTTAATGCTAAGTATTGCTCAAAAAAGAAATATTGTGTAACTTCATAGTATGATATAACATCTCTAAGTTCTTTACGATATTTATCTAGTGTTAGCTCATCTCTATTTCTCGCTTTTTCATCTGGCCAAGATTGTAAAGAAGAGTGATTGAAACTTTCTTTTATAGCCATATATTCTGCATAATCTACTAACCAGCGTCTGTTATCATTTCTAAACTCATTTAATTTTTCTACGTTAGATTCATTAGCCAAGAAATTAGCTACTGCCTTATCTAAAATTGGTCGCCTTACTTTAAACAATAGTCCATACTCTATATCTTCATCACTATATCCAAAGTTAACATCCTTATAATCATCTTTATTCAATAATCCTTGATCTACTAATAAAGCAAAATCTATCAAATTAGTATTCCCTGCAACAGCAGAAAAAGACTGATAAGGAGAATCTCCGTAACTAGTAGTAGTAAGAGGTAAAAGTTGCCAATAGGTTTGTTCTGTTTCTTCCAGAAAATCCACAAATTTATATGCCTCTCTCCCTAGCGTTCCTATACCAAATTCTCCTGGTAAAGAAGTAATATGCATTAAAACTCCACTCGTTCTAGAATTCATATTACTAATCTCCTTTCTATCTTGTTAATTACAAATATATTATACAACAATAAAATTTTAAAATCAATAGTTTTACGTAAAACTGTTGATTAAATTATTTTTATTTACGTATTTATATGTGAGTTTTATATTTTTTGTTGTTATTTGTAAAAAAAAGTTATATAATAAAGGAGGAAATTTAGGAGGAAATTATGAGTAAATATAAAGCTGTCTATAATGACATAAAATATAAAATTGATAGTAATATTTTAAAAAGAAACGATGAACTTCCTAGTGAAAATGAATTAATGGCTGAATACGGATATTCTAAAGATACTATAAGACGAGCTTTATCACTTCTTGAAAGTGATGGATACATTCAAAAATTACGTGGTAGAAACTCAATAGTATTAGGACGAGGACGTACAAAAAATAATTATATAGCTGAACTAAAAACATCATCAGAATTAAATAAAGATGGTAGATACAATATATCAACAGAACTATCAAATTTATATATAGTTCAAGGTGAAGAAAAACTTATGTCTATTTTCAAAGTTTCAGATAGTGTCGATTTTTATCGTGTTTCTAGAGCGCGTGTAATTAATGGAGAAAAATTAGAGTACGAAGTATCTTATTTCGATAGAAGAATAGTTCCATTCTTAAATAAAGAAATAGCAGAATCATCTATTTATAATTATTTAGAACAAGAATTAGGTCTCAAAATTGCTCATTCACGTCGAGAAATTTCTTTTAGGTATGCTACAGAAGAAGAAAAACAAAATATGGATCTACTTAATTTCGATATGGTTGCTGTTGTAGAAAGCACTACTTATCTATCTAATGGTAATATTTTCCAATATGGTTCTGTGAGCTATAGACCAGATAAATTTACATTTGTTACAATGGCAAAAAGATAAAAATAATAAAAGAGCTGAATATTCAGCTCTTTTATTATTCAACTATATTAAGATAAACTTTTTTAGAAAAATTAGTAGAGTTTATTACTGTTCTTATTGCATTTATAGTCATGCCTTTTTTCCCTATAACACGACCACAATCATCTGGATGAACAGTAAGTAGATAATGTTCTCTTCCATTCTTTATATATTTATCTATTTTTATATCATCTTTATAGTATACTATTTCACTAACAATATTATAAATTAATTCTTCCATAATAATACTCCTTATTTTACAACTAGATTCACTAATCTATTAGGGACTGCAATTACTTTTACTAGCTGTTTTCCTTTTATTAAACTTTTTACCTCTTCATTTGAAAGGACAACTTTTTCCAATTCTTCTTTTGATAAATCTTTAGTAACTTCTAATTTAGTTCTAACTTTTCCTAAAATTTGAACTACTATTTCCACACTATTACTTACTAATTTACTTTCATCGTAAGTTGGCCACGGAACATAAGATATTGTTTCATTATGACCATAAATACTCCACATTTCTTCTGCTAAGTGAGGAGCAAAAGGTGCAATAAGTTGAATAAATCCTAACGCATATTTTCTAGGTATATACTCAGCTTTATTACAATCATTAACAAATACCATCAATTGAGATATAGCTGTATTAAATTGTAAGTTCTCTATATCTTCTCCTACTTTTTTAACTGTGTAGTTATATGATACTTCTAATTCTTTGTTATCTTTATCTATAACTTTTTCATTTACTTTATTAGTTTCTTCATTCACAAATAGACGATAAACTCTATCCAAAAATCTTCGAGAACCATCAAGTCCATTTGTACTCCAAGCTATTGAAGCATCAAGTGGTCCCATAAACATTTCATATACTCTTAATGTATCAGCCCCATGTGATTTTACTATATCATCAGGATTTACCACATTTCCTTTAGATTTAGACATTTTTTCTGCTTTTCCATTTTTGCTCTCCGCCAAAATCATACCTTGATTAAATAATTTTTGGAAAGGTTCTTTAGTTGGTACAAGTCCTAAATCATATAAAACTTTATGCCAAAATCTTGCATATAAAAGATGTAAAACTGCGTGTTCAGCTCCACCAATATAAGTATCAACTGGTAGCCAATATTTTAATTTATCATAATCAGCGAAAGTTTTATCATTGTTAGGATCTATATAACGTAAATAATACCAGCAAGATCCTGCCCATTGAGGCATAGTGTTAGTTTCTCTCTTACCTTTCATTCCAGTTTTTGGACAAGTAACATTTACCCAATCAGTCAAATTAGCTAAAGGAGATTCTCCTGTGCCTGAAGGTTTTATATTGTCTATTACAGGTAATAGTAATGGTAATTCCTCTTCTGGAACAGTAGTCATAGTACCATCTTCCCACATAATAACTGGAATAGGCTCTCCCCAATATCTCTGACGTGAGAATAACCAATCACGTAATTTATAAGTAACTTTTCTTTCTCCAGCTTTATCTTTTTCTAAATGTTCTATGGCTAATTTTATTGCTTCTTCATTATTTAAACCATTTAAAAATTCAGAATTAATATGCTTACCATCTCCAATATAAGCAGATTTTTCTAAATCTCCACCCTCAATAACTGGAATTATATCCAAATTAAATTTTTTAGCAAACTCAAAGTCACGTTCATCGTGTGCTGGACAAGCCATTACAGCTCCAGTACCATAAGAATTCAATACATAATCAGCTATCCAAATAGGTATTTTTTTCTTATTGAAAGGATTTATAGCGTATGCTCCTGTGAAAACTCCTGTTTTATCTTTATTTAAATCTGTTCTAGCTAAATCAGATTTTCTTTTCACTATTTCCACATAGAAATCTACTTCTTGTTTTTGTTCTTTTGTCGTTATTTTTTCTACTAACTTGTGCTCTGGAGCAAGTACACAATAAGTTGCTCCAAACAACGTATCAGGTCTTGTTGTAAAAGCTCTTATTTCAAAATCTGTTTCGGCTACTTTAAAGAATATTTCAGCACCTTCTGATTTTCCTATCCAATTGCGTTGCATAGACTTCAAACTTTCTGGCCAATCTAAATCGTCTAAATCATTAAGTAATCTTTCGGCATATTCTGTTATTTTTAAAACCCACTGACGCATTGGGCGTCTTTCTACAGGATAACCTCCTCGTTCTGAAACTCCATCTACTACTTCTTCGTTTGATAATACTGTTCCTAATGCTGCACACCAGTTTACAGGAACTTCATCTACATAAGCAAGCCCTTTGTTATACAACTGAATAAATATCCATTGTGTCCATTTATAATAATTAGGATCTGTGGTATTTACCTCTCTATCCCAATCATAAGAAAATCCTAGCTCTTTAATTTGCCTGCGGAAGTTATCTATATTTATTTTTGTAAATTCTCTTGGATCATTTCCTGTATCTAATGCGTATTGTTCTGCTGGTAATCCAAATGCATCCCACCCCATAGGATGTAAAACATTATACCCATTAGCTCTTTTATATCTACTCAAAATATCAGTAGCAGTGTATCCTTCTGGATGCCCAACGTGCAGTCCTGCTCCTGAAGGATAAGGAAACATATCTAAAGCATAAAATTTTTTCTTATCTGTATTATCTTCTGTTTTAAATGTTTTATTTTTTTTCCAATAATCTTGCCATTTTTTCTCTATTACTCTATGGTTAAACACTCTTTTCACTCCATTCAATAATTATTACTTAATTATAGCAATTTTTTTTATCATTATCAATATTACTTTAATATCTAGACTATGCATTTAACTGTGCGTCATTAAATCTTCTATCATAACCATTTTCTACTAAATCAACTTTTCCTGTATTAGGATCAATTATTAATCCGTGGACATATACATTTTTAGGAATTAATGGATGATTTACTATAATATCTATATCATGTAATACACTTTCTTTTACTTCGTCAAACCCATGTAACCATTCTTTTAAGTCTATCCCAGAATATTTTAAAATTCTAAATGTTTCCGAAGTGACTCCTCTCTCCCACATTTCTTTAATTAGCAAATTAGTATCCACATTTTGCATACCACAATCATAATGACCCATAACAATTATTTCATCAGCTTTTAGTAAGTACACAGCAATAATTAAACTACGCATTATAGATCCATAAGGATGACTAAGTATTGCTCCTGCGTTTTTTATAACTTTTACATCTCCACTGCTTAAATTAAGTGATTTTGTAGAAAGTTCAACTAATCTAGTATCCATACACGTTAACATAACAACTTTCTTAGCCGGATACTTATCTTCTGTTTGGTATTGTTCATACTCTTTCTGTTCTACAAATTTTTTATTATAAGCTAATATTTCGTCTAATAATTTCATCATCTCTCCTAATCTTTATTAACAAATTTTATTAATTCTTCAACATACTCTGAATTTGAATTATATTTTTTTAGATGATTTAATACTCCGATTGTAGGCTCACTTACACTGGATAATTTATATCTAGTTTGTGACATTACTAAAGATTCCTCATCTGATAATAAAAGATTATCTTTTCTTGTAGAACTTTTAGAAAAGTCTATAGAAGGAAATACTCTTTTTATTGCTAATTCTGGAGATAATACAAGTTCCATATTTCCGGTACCTTTGAACTCCTCAAAAATCAAATCATCCATTCTAGATCCAGTATCTACCAGTGCAGTAGCTATTATCGTCAAACTGCCTCCCGCTTCAACATTTCGTGCTGCACCAAAAAATGATTTAGGTTTTTGTAAACTATATGGATCTACCCCACCAGATAATACTTTTCCACTACTAGGAGATACTATATTGTACGCTCTAGCTAATCTTGTTATACTATCCATCAAAATAATAACATCTTGTCCTAATTCTACTCTTCTTTTAGCGTGTTCAATAACCAATTCTGAAACTCTTACATGATTTTCCGGTTTTTCATCGAATGTTGAACTTACAACATCTGCTCCGTGTACAGAACGTTCCATATCAGTAACTTCTTCTGGACGCTCATCAATTAATAATATTATTAATTTTTTATCGGGATAATTTTTTCTTATAGCATTTGCTATTTCTTTTAATAAAGTTGTTTTACCTACTTTAGGAGGCGCAACAATAAGACCACGTTGTCCAAAACCTATAGGCGCTACTAAATCTATAAAACGAGTTGCCAACCTCTCTTTTGTAGTTTCTAATTTTATTTTTTCGTTTGGATAAATTGGTGTTAACGCTTGAAAATGCGGCCTAGATTTTATTTCCTCGGCATTAACACCATTAATAAAATCTACTTGTAATAATCCATAATACTTTTCATTTTCCTTAGGTTTTCTAACCTTACCTGTTACTTCATCACCTTTTTTTAATTCGAAGCGACGTATCTGTGAAGCAGAAATATAGATGTCTACTTCTCCTTTGTTATAATTAACTGTTCGTAAAAAGCCAAATCCTTGCTCTGAATGAATATCATCCAACACCCCAGTTAAATAATAATTACCGTCATTTTCCATCTCTTTTTCTAATATTGCTAAAATTAATTCTTTTTTATTTAATGTAGAATATCGTAAAACCCCTAATTCCTTGGCTCTAAGCGTCAACTCTTTGGTAGTTTTACTCTTATACATATCATCAAAACTTTGATAATTCATTTGTGCCTCTTCCTAAAATTAATAATTTTAATTTCTATTTAAAATAACTACACCTAATAATATAAAACCTGATCCTAATATATCATACATACTAAATTTAGTTCCTATAAGTAACAATGAAAATAAAATTGCTGCTATAGGTTCAAAACAAGCTATAATACTGCCCTTTACCGCTCCTATAAGTTGAACTCCATACAAATAAAGCGTAAACGAACATATTGTACCAAAAACTACAACTATTACAAAAAATATTAATTCTTTAATACCAAAATTGTATGGGATATAAAAACTTCTAGTAACTATTTGTACAATTATTCCTGATAAAAACATAGCCCAACCTACAGTCAATATAGCTCCATATTTTGAAATTAAATTAATTGATAAAATATTATAAGTTGCTAATCCAATAGCAGAGAAAATCCCCCAGAATAAACCTTCTTTAGAAATTACCAAACTTTCAAAATTAAAATGAGAAATTATTATAATCGTTCCAAAAATTGATAATAACATAGCAATAAATTCGTTTGCTTTAGGTAATCTTTTAAGAGATAAGCAATAATACCCCATTATTATAATAGGCCCTACATATTGCAAAACTGTTGCTGTTCCTGCGTTAGTATATTTTATAGCTAAAAAATATGTTGCTTGACATACTAATAAACCAAAAAACGAAAAGTATAATAACTTAATAATATCTTTTTTGTCAGAAAATATTTCAAAAAATCTATCTTTATTCTTGAATAAAATAACAGTCAACATTATTATTCCAGAATAAAATAATCTATTACTTATTAGCCAAACAGAGTCTATTTTCGCGACATTAAGAAGATATTCTCCAACTACTCCTGATAGTCCCCAAAGAGTTGCTCCCAAAAAAGCCATAACAATACCTTTTTGAGTTAAGAAAAAATTTTTCAAATTACCCCTCCTTATTCTCACTATCAGTAAATAATCTTAAATTTTTTAATACCAATTCATCACTACTTAATAACACATCCTCATAATTCGAATTTTTATTAACTAAAATAGTCGTAAACAGTGTTATTATATTACTAAATGATACCAACATATTGCCACAACTATAAAAATCGCAATTCATATTGCTACTAATAAATCCAAAAGGATAATACCAAAATCCATAGCTTCCATCTTCTTTATCTAATAAAAATTTTTTTGTAATATCTTTAGGATGCCCTTTTATTATAGATAGTGGATATAGTAGACTAAGCAATTTTATATCTTTTATAGAGTTCGAACCTTTAGTTGAAAACATTGAATAAATATCTAGATTGCTTCCAATTAATCTTTTATCTTTCTGAACATTAAAATTATATCCCGTTCTACTTTCTAACTTACTTTTAAACTCTTTCTCAATATCATCTTCATTAAAATCTATAGATACATATCCATTAAATAAATTTTCTTTTTGTAAATACATATAAACGTTCAAATCAGCATCTTTTTTTGACAATGATAATAACGGATTACTAGTTACAAACATACTTTTTTTCGATTCAAATGCTATATATGGCAGTTTCTTATTAAGAAAGTATTTTACTACTGCTGGCAAAGATATATCTTTTTCCAGAACTAATTGATTTTTCCTTGATAATGCTATTCGTGAAAAACTATCATTTTCTATTTCATCTAAAGCTAATTTTATATTATTTTGCCAAACTTCTGGATAAATTTCTCTAACTACTTTTACTTCTGGATCTTCCAATAATATTTGAGTTCTATCATCTATTCTATCCAAAAATGATACCATATCTTTCCATTGAGTATAAATATCTATATCCTTCTTCTTTTTGAAAAATATAGTAAAATATATTTCGCCTTCATTAAAAACTGCCAAAATATTAGGTATAACAAACATAGTATCACTAAAATCAACCCACTCTTGAGATTTTTTGTTATTACCGTCTGATATACCACCGTATAAACCGAAATAATCTTCTTTATGACTATCAATTTCTATAAAAGTAGTTTGATCTAATAAATTAGCAAAATCATCTAAAATACTAGTATTATCATACGTCTTTAAAAAATCATTAGTATCTAAATTCCACGTATATTCATGACCAATTCCAATTATTATCTCTCTACTATTTGGCTTTTTTATAGAAAATCTTTCTCCTTTTTTATCTTTGAACAAAGTTAAAAAATCATAAGCTGAAATATTATTATTAATTGTAAATTTAACAACTACTTTATCTCCAATTACAGATTCACTAAAATCATAATTGTAAATTTTTTCATACTGTTTCATAGCCAACCTTTCATAATTTGAATTTATTTTTCCAAATGACGAAGCTCTTCTATCGCTTTCTTTCTATTTTTAGCTTTAATAATTCTATTTACTTCCTCTTCCGTTTTATATCCCGCCTCTTTATCAACAAAAATGGTTAAATTTTTATGAGTTTTTAATAATGACAGAACACTATTATCATTATTGTCTTCTTCAAAAATATTTTCAACATATCTTCTTTTGTCTTTTCCTAATACTATTAAGAATATATTACGAGCATTCATTACATTATTATAACCTATACTAACTATATCATTCTCAGAAGTAAGATTATATTTTTGTCTAATATTATTTTTCTCACGAGATGATGTTTGATATATGTGAACATCTACATTATCTTCTGTAACTTCTGTATAATTCAAAACATCTCCTGAATTATTGACAGTCAAAATAACTACATCGATTAAATTATCGTCCAAAACTTTCTTATAATCTTCCAAATCTTGTTCGTTAAAATATTTTGGAAAGAAAATATTTTTATAATCAATATTTAATGGAGAATAAAAATATTTTTTCATAACTTTGTAAAAACTTTCTTCCTCTTCTGGTTCAACAAAAGCAAATTCTCTTTGTCCCAAAAATATTATATGATTATACTTATATTTACCATTTTGGTATTCGTCAATAATTCTTTTAGTAAATTGTGTATTAATCAATAATTCTGAAAATGAAAAAACAGCTCCATCTTCTATATATTTTTCTAATTCATCGTACACTCTATTATAAACTGCATTCTCACTATTACACACTATATATTTCAATTTTATCACTCCTTTTCTAAGTAAATTTTTTTATAATCAAGACTTATTATATCATATTTTAACCCTATAACAAAACTGAGTATGTTTTCAATAAATTAATGTATATTTCAATTTAATAATTAAATATAAAATGATGACTATTACAAAGATTATTAAGTAAAAGTCATCATTCGTTTTTAAATTAATAAATTATTCTAAATTATTATCTAAATTCATATTTTCTAATTTTACTATTTTGGTTTTATTAGTAAATTTATAACCAAAATAAATTAACAACATAATTATCACCGGCAATAAGTTATAAAATGCTGCCAAGAAACCTTTTAAAGATATATCAGCATAAATTTGTAATACTATTAAAGAACAAAAAACTACTAAAGCTATGTATGCTCCAATCAAACCAAATTTAGATTGATACGGCAAAACATCTTCTATGTTTTTATTCTGTTTAATTATAGCTTTTCTAAGCCTGATTTGTGATAATACCGCCACTATCCAAACACATATAGTTACTATACCAACCAAAGATAGAAGTAGATAATATCCAGCAGCATTATATTGTTCAAAAATAAAACTCGCAATTATAAAGATTACAGATATAAGTACTGCTAATTTGGGTGCAGAATTTGAACTAAGTTTAGAAAATTGCTTAGGAGCTAATCCTCGCATACTTAAAGAAAATAATTGTCTACTCGCAAAGTAAATTCCTGAATTTCCTGCTGATATTACCGATGAGCAAATAACAGCATTCATAACAGACGCTCCTAATAAAAATCCCGCATTCTCAAAGACTATAGTAAATGGCGAAGCTAAGACACTAGATGTATCTAACAATCTCGAATCTGTAACTGATACAACTGAAGCTATTATAAAAATTGTACCTACATAGAAAATTAAAATTCGCCAAAAAACTTTATTTACTGCTTTTGGGATAGTTTTCTGTGGATTTTCTGATTCACCAGATGTTATTGCTACAGATTCCGTTCCTCCAAAAGAAAATGCTGCCGTAGATAAAATACCAAACAAACCTAACATTCCTTGCAAGGAATTACCTTGAGAATTAGCTATAAAAGTGTTTAATCCATAAAATTTTCCACCCAAGACGCCGAATATTATTAATATTCCTATTATTAAAAATATTACAACTGTTAAAACTTTAATTATTGTTAGCCAGTATTCTATTTCTCCAAAAATTCTAACACTAGCTATATTTATAATAAACAACAATAACAAAAAAAATAAATTTAATATCCAAGCAGGAAATTGTTGGAAAAACTCCCAGAATTGCAAAATTTTAGATAAAGTTATAATATCTATACCTGCTATCAAAATCCACATAAACCAATATAACCATCCCAATGAAAAACCTAAAGCAGGATCTACAAATCTTTCAGCATAAGAACTAAAAGAACCAGAAACAGGGTAAAAACTTGCTAGCTCTCCTACACCGGTCATAAGAAAATAAACAAAAACTCCTATAAAAGCATACGCTGCAACAGATATATAAGACCCAGCTTGACTAACCATAGCCCCAGTTGCCATAAAAATCCCTGTACCTATAGAGCCACCAGTTGCCATCATAGATACATGACGGGAATTTAGGTTTCTCTTCATTTTGTTTTTAGACATAAAATACACTTCCTTTCTTAAAATAATCTAAATTAAAAAGCACAACTAAATATAATAATAAATATAAAATCTAGTGTGCTAAATAAAACTTTAATTTTTATGTTACATTCTAATAATTTAATATTATTTCTAATTCTCTAAATTTTTTTGTAAATCTATATCTTCTAATTTAACAATTTTACTTTTAGTCATTAACTTATATCCAAAATATAAAACTAAAATAGTTGCAATAGGTATTAAATCATAAATACCCGCTAACATACCTTTAGTTACAAAATCAGAATATGATTGTAAAACAATTAAAAGTATAAATGCTACTAATGCAATATATGATCCTGTAATTTCAAACTTAGCTCTATATGGTAGAACATCTTCTATATTTTTATTTTGTTTAACAATAGCTTTTCTTAATCTAATTTGAGAAAATAGTGCTATTATCCAAACACAAACAATTATTAAACCTACTAAAGATAACAGCATATAATAACCAGAAGCATTATATTTTTCAAAAAGAAATGTCAATATAATAAAACCTATACAAAATAATACTGCTGATTGAGGACTTGAATTTGTACTTAACTTAGAAAATACTTTAGGTGCTAATCCTCTTGTACTAAGAGAAAATAATTGTCTACTAGAGAAATAAATTCCAGAATTAGCTGCTGATAATACAGAAGCACAAATCACAGCATTCATTACAGACGCAGCTAGTAAAAATCCTGCATTTTCAAAAACCAAAGTAAACGGTGAGGCTGATATATTGGAAGTATCTAACAATCTTGGATCAGTTATCGGTATTACCGCTGCTATAATAAATATAGTAGCCACATAAAAAATCAATATACGCCAAAATACTCTATTTACCGCTTTAGACATTGTTTTTTCTGGATTTTTCGATTCTCCCGATGCTACAGCTACTGACTCAGTACCCCCAAATGAGAAAGCCGCCGTAGACAAAATAGCAAAGAATCCTAAAAATCCTTGTAATTCTGCTGATTTACTATTATTTATAAAAGTATGTAGTCCGTGAGTTGTTCCTCCCAAAATACCTATAATCAATCCTACACCTGCTATTAAGAAAAATATAACTGCCAAAACTTTTATTGTAGTTAACCAATACTCGACTTCTCCAAAAAATCTTACACTAGCTATATTAACAACACAAAGGACTAACAAAAAAAACAAACATAGACTCATAGTTGAAAATTGTTGGAAAAACGACCAGAATTGCAACACTTTTGCTAAAGTTATAATATCTATACCTGCAACCAATATCCACATTATACAATATAGCCATCCTAAAGCAAAGCCTAATGATGGATCTACAAATCTTTCTGCATAAGAACTAAACGATCCAGAAACAGGATAAAAACTAGCTAATTCTCCAACAGCCGACATCAGTAAATAAATAAAAACACCTATAAATATATATGATATTACTGATAAATATGATCCAGCTTGACTAAACATAGCTCCAGTTGCCATAAATAGTCCTGTCCCAATAGCTCCTCCTATTGCCATCATTGAAACATGACGAGATTTTAAATTTCTCTTCATTTTTGTATGTTCCATAAAATCACTTCCTTTATAAAAAAATTAAAATTAATTATACAACAATTGTTGTTTATTGTAAAGACAATTTAATACTAAATATTGATAATTATCTTAATAGTAGAAGTAAATTAAAAAACTAGAAGAAAAATAATCTTCTAGTTTTAATCATTCTTCATTTTTTAATTTATATTGTTATTTACAAAATAAATTAAATTATTATTTAGTCTAAAAAATTCCTAAAATAGTTTCAGTTTCTTCATCAATATCAATATTTAATGCACTCGGTATCTTAGGTAATCCTGGCATTGTTAATACTTTATTAGCATATGCAACAACAAAACCTGCACCGCTTCTTAACTTAACATCATTTATTGTAATATTAAATCCTTGTGGACGCCCTTTTATTTTTGCATTATCAGTTAATGAAGCAGGGGTTTTAGCCATACACACCGGTAAATTTTTAAATCCTAATTTTTCTATTTCAGTTATCTGTTCTTTTGCACTATCAGAAATATTAACTCCATCTGCACCATAAATTTCTTTACAAATTGTTTCAATTTTTTCTATAATTGATAATTCATCTCTGTAAAGTAAATTTAAATCTTCAGTGTTATTTTCTGCTACTTCAATTACTTTTTGTGCAAGGTCAATACCACCTTCTCCACCTTTCTCCCAAACTTCTGTTCTTGATAGTTTAACTCCTTGCTTAATTGCCCACTCTTCTAAAAATGCAAGTTCATTTTCTGTATCTGTAACAAAAACATTTAAAGCTACTACTATTGGTAAATTATATTTTTTTAGATTTTCTATATGTTTTTCTAAATTTTCTACACCTTTGGCTAACGCTTCTAAATTTTCTTCTTTCAAATTTTGTTCATCAATATTTCCGTGAAGTTTTAATGCTTTTATTGTTGCTACTACTACTGCAGCTTTAGGGCGTAAACCAGACTTGCGACACTTAATATCTAAAAATTTCTCCGCGCCAAGATCAGCACCAAAACCAGCTTCAGTTATAACATAATCTGCATATTTTAAAGCTGTTTTAGTCGCTAAAATTGAATTACAGCCGTGCGCAATATTTGCAAATGGGCCACCGTGAATAATTGCTGGATTATTTTCTAAAGTTTGAACTATATTTGGCTTAATTGCGTCTTTTAATAATGATGTAATTACACCTTCTATTTTCAAATCTTTTAAGAAAATAGGTTCTCCTTTTGAATTATATGCAACTAAAATATTTTTTAATTTTTCTTTTAAATCTCCCAAGCTTTCTGATAAACATAATATAGCCATTATTTCACTAGCAACTGTAATATCAAAACCATCTTCTCTTTCAAGATCTGTTCCTGCATTAACTTTTATATGACGAAGATCTCTTGCATTCATATCCATTACACGATTGAAAACTATTTTTTCTATATCAAGTTCATTCCCTTGAAAAACGTGATTGTTAACCAAAACTGCTATCGCATTGTGGGCAGTAGTGATTGCATGCATATCTCCAGTGAAATGCAAGTTAATTTCTTCCATAGGAACTACTTGTGCATATCCTCCGCCAGCTGCCCCTCCTTTTCTTCCTAGAACAGGTCCTAAAGATGGTTCACGAAGTGCTACACATGATTTTTTTCCGATTTTATTTAATGCATCAGATAGTCCTATAGTTACTGTTGATTTTCCTTCACCGCTTGATGTTGGATTTATAGCTGTAACTAAAATTAATTTTGATTTTTCATTAATATTTTTTTTTATATTTTTTGTTTGAATTTTTGCCTTATAGTTTCCATAAAGTATTAAATCATTTTCTTTAATACCTAACTTAGCTGCAACTTCTAAAATATGTTTCTTTTCACATTCATTTGAAATTTGAAAATCCGACTTCATTTTATTACCTCTCTTTTTAGGAACTTTGTTTATTATATTAAAATATCTACTACTTTTATTAATCTTCTAATCCAGGGATACGACTATAGATTTTGTCTATATTTACTAGATGAACATCTAAATCAAAGCAGCTGTCTAATACTTCTTTCGTCATAACTTCTTTTAATGTTTCATTTTCTTCTAACAATGATTTAAACGGAATATTTTCAAACCAAGATTTCATTGCTAATGGTTGTACCAAGTCATACGCTTCTTCGCGAGAGAAATTATATTTTTCTATTAGATTACTCATAGTTCTTTGAGCAAAAATAACACCATTTGTTGCATAAATATTTTTAATCATATTGTCAGTAAATACTGTTAAATTTTTTACAACATTTGTAAATCTATTTAACATATAATCTAATAAAGTTGTAGCGTCACTACTTAATATGCGTTCTGCACTAGAGTGTGATATATCTCTTTCGTGCCACAACGGAATATTTTCGTAAGCTGCTAACATATAACCACGCATAATTCTTGCGCATCCTGCCATATTTTCACTTGAAATAGGATTTCTTTTGTGCGGCATTGCACTAGATCCTTTTTGATTTTTTGAGAAAAACTCCTCTGCTTCTCTAACTTCTGTACGTTGAAGATGTCTTATCTCTACACCTATTTTTTCGATTGAGCTAGCTATTAATGCTAAAGTAGCATAATAATCTGCATGCCTATCACGTTGTAAAGTTTGGGTAGAAATATTACTAGACTCTATTCCTAATTTTTCACAAACATAATCTTGAACTTCTGGTGGTGTATTAGAAAATGTTCCTACTGCTCCAGAAATCTTACCTATCTCGATAATCTTTCTAACTTCTTTAAATCTTTTTATATGACGATTAAATTCATCATAATACAAAGCAAATTTAAGTCCAAAACTACTTATATCAGCGTGTACTCCATGAGTTCTACCTATACAAGGTGTAAATTTATATTCAAGTGCCTTTTCTTTCAAAACTTCTTGAAACTTTAATAAATCTTCTAATAAGATGTCATTCGCTTGTTTATACAAATATCCATAAGCAGTATCTACAACATCAGTAGATGTAAGTCCATAGTGAACCCATTTTTTTTCTTCTCCTAAGTAGCTTGATACGTTTCTTGTAAAGGCAACTATATCGTGCTTTGTTTCTTTTTCTAGCTCTAATATACCGTCTATATCAAACTTTGCATTTTGGAATAATTTTTTAACATCATTTTCTGGTACAACACCAAGTTTACTCCACGCTTCTGTTGCATAAAGCTCTACATCTAAGTATGCTTTAAATCGATTTTCATCACTAAAAACATTTCTCATAGTTTCTCTACTATATCTTTCTATCATTAAGGTATCTCCTAATTTTATTTTAATTGCTACTATTGTATTATATATTTTACTAACGAATTTATCAATAAGAATATACTTATAAAGATAAATGACCAATATCAGTTCTAAAGAATAAATCCTCGCTCTCTATTTTTGATATTTCATCATATACTTTTTGTCTTGCTTCTACTAAATTTTTTCCACTTGCACATACCAATAAAACACGTCCACCATTAATAACAATTTCATTATCTATTTTTTTTGTTCCCATATGAAATACTGGAGTTGTTAAATTTTCTAATCCTTTTATTATGCCACCTTTTTTACTTTCTTCTGGATATCCTTTAGCCGCCATTACAACTCCTATAAAAGCATCATCATTCCATCTTAGTTCTACTTCTCTACCATCAATTATATTATTAGCTATTTCATATAGACTACTTTCTAATTTTAATAATAAAATTTCACTTTCTGGATCCCCGAAACGCACATTAAATTCTATAGTTTTAACTCCGTCCTCGCACTTCATAAGACCTGCATAAAGTATTCCATAAAAAGGCATTCCTTCTTCACTCATAGCATTAATCATTGGCTGAACTACTTTCTCTAATCCCTCATTAATATCTTCTTGCGTAATTTTTTTCAGTGGTAAATATGCACCCATTCCTCCTGTATTTAAGCCCTTATCGTTGTCAAATGCACGTTTATGATCTTGGGCTATTTCCATTGGATAAACTTTTTTATCTGAGACAAAGCACATTAACGAAAATTCTTCTCCTTGAAGAAATTCTTCAATTACTACACTTGCTCCTGCTTTATTAAATTTTGCATTACACATCATTTCTTTAAGCTCATACTGAGCTTCTTCCATACTATGAGATATAACTACACCTTTTCCTGCAGCTAGACCATCAGCTTTTAATACTATCGGCATATTTTGTCTTAATAAGTATTCTTTAGCTTTTTCATAATTACTAAAGCTTTCATATTTAGCAGTAGGTATATTGTATTTTTTCATCATCATTTTGGAAAATACTTTACTACCTTCTAGTTGTGCTGCTTTTTTACTTGGACCAAATGCTTTTATATTATGTTCTTGTAATCTATCTACTAGACCATTAACTAGTGGTACTTCTGGACCAACGAATACTAAATCTATTTTGTTCTCTAATGCGTAATTTGGTATGTCCTTTTCTTCTAATTCTACGCAGATTCCAAATTCTTCTACGGCTGGATTAATTCCAACCATATAAATCTCATGACCTTCTTTATGAAACTTGTAAGCAATAGCGTGCTCTCTTCCACCACAGCCTACTACCAATACTCTACTCATTAGTGTTTAAAATGGCGAATTTTGCTAAATAACATCGCCATTCCTTTCTCATTACAAGCAACAATACTTTCTTCATCTCTTATTGAGCCTCCGGGTTGTACTATTGCTGCTATTTTATATTCTGATGCAAGATCAACACTATCACGCATCGGGAAGAAAGCATCAGAAGCTAATACCGCACCTTGGGCTTTTTCTCCTGCTTGTTCGAGAGCAATTTTGCAAGAGCCAACACGATTCATTTGACCAGCACCTATCCCTAATGTTTGTTTATTTTTTACAACAACTATTGCATTAGATTTAACGTGTTTTACGATTTTTAATCCAAATTCTAAATCTTCTTTTTGAGCTAAAGTGGCTTTTTTCTCTGTAACATTTTCATAATTATCAGCTAATTTATTATTAAAATCTTGAATTAATATCCCACCCCTTACACTCTTAACTTGTTTTTCATAATTATTATTTTTCTCACTTAATTTATAAATACGAAGATTTTTTTTCTTAGTTAATATTTCTAGAGCATCATCATCATAATCTTCTGCTAAAATAATTTCCAAGAATATGTTATTCATTTTTTCTGCTGTTCGTTTATCAATTTTTCCGTTGATTGCAACAATTCCTCCGAAAATTGAAATAGGATCAGCTTCATAAGCACGCATATATGCATCGAAAACATCTTCTCCTACCGCTACGCCACAAGGATTCATATGTTTTACAACAACACAAACAGTTTCGTTAAATTCTGACAAGATATCTAATGCAGCTGAAGCATCTTGAATATTATTATAAGACATTTTCTTTCCATGTAGCTGTACAGCGTTTTGAATTGCATAACTTTCATTATTGTCTTGTACATAATGATATGCCTGTTGATGAGGATTTTCTCCATATCTTAATGTATCTTGCAGTTTATATGTTAAAGTTAATTTTTCTGGAATTAAATTATCGGCTTTATTAAAATAATTAGCAATAGCAGCATCATAACTTGCTGTCGTATTAAATACTTTAATAGCAAGTTTCCTACGAGTTGATAAACTTATATCTCCTAACGCTAATTCATCTAAAATTAATTTATAGTCAGCAACATCTGTAATTACTGCTACATCATTAAAGTTTTTTGCTGCACTTCGCAACATACTAGGACCGCCAATATCAATATTTTCAATAATATCGTCTTCACTAACGTTAGCTTTTTTTACAGTCTCTTCAAATGGATATAAATTCACACATACCAAATCAATATATTCAATATTATTTTCTTCAACATGTTTATTGTGAAGTTCATCTCCTCTTTTTGAAAGCAGTCCTCCATGTATTTTAGGATGAAGAGTTTTAACTCTTCCCTCTAAAATTTCCGGAAAATTAGTAACATCTTCAATGCTTATACAATTTATACCATTGTCTTTTAAATATTTAAAAGTTCCTCCTGTACTAACAATTTCGAAATTATATTTTTCTAATCCTTTAGCAAATTCTACAATATTTGTTTTATCGCTAACACTTATTAAAGCTCTTTTTTTCATAGTTCCTCCTCTACTAGTTTTAAAATAACATTTGGATAAAGATTATGCTCTAATTTATGAATTTTTTCTGTTACATCTTCTAAAGTATCTCCTTTAGATATAATAAAAGAATTCTGTGCGATTACTTCACCACCATCTAGTTCCTCGTTAACATAGTGAATGCTGATTCCTATCTCTTTTTCTCCGGCATTGTATGCTTGTTCTATTGCATTTTTTCCTTTATATTTTGGTAGCAATGATGGATGAAGATTAATAATAGGCTTAGTATATTCTTTTAAAAAGTATGAAGAAATTATTCTCATATATCCCGCTAAAAAAATATAATCTAAATGCTGAACTCTCTTTAAAATCTCTTTTTCATAATCTTCTTTTTTAGAAAAATCTTTTGCTGAAAATACATACGTAGGTATATTTCTATCTTTTGCTTTTTTTATCACTGCAGCACTCTTTCTATCGCATACTAGAAGTTCAATTTGTATTTTATCTTTTAATTTTTTATTATCAGCAATTTTTTCAAAATTACTACCTGTTCCTGATGCAAATATTGCTACTCTTTTTTTCATATTATATCTATTCCACTCTTATTAGTTACTTCTCCTAATACGAAAGCATCACTTAACAGTGATAAAGTCTTGTCAACGTCTTCTTTATTAACTACAAGAACCATACCTACTCCCATATTGAAAACATTATACATTTCATCGTTTGGAATATTTCCTTTCTCTTCTAGGTATTTAAAAATTTCTGGTACTTTATATGAATTTTTATTTATTCTCATACCTAAACCTTTAGCTAGGCAGCGAGGTAAGTTTTCGTGAAAACCTCCACCTGTTATGTGTGAAATACCTACAACTTTAACTTTCTCTAATACTTTTAATACTTCTTTTACATAAATTCTTGTAGGTGTTAATAGTGTTTCTCCTATGGTACTATTACCAAATTTTTGGTCTAAGCCTATATTATTATCTTTTAAAATCTTTCTTACTAATGAAAATCCATTAGAATGAACACCACTAGAAGGTAAGCCTATAACAACTTGTCCTACTTTTGTATTTTCGGGACTTAACAATAATTCTTTTTCTTGTGCTCCTACACAAAAACCTGCTATATCATATTCTCCATCTTCGTAAAAGCCAGCCATTTCTGCTGTTTCTCCTCCTACGATAGCACATCCTGCTTGAACACAGCCCTCTGCTACTCCCTCTACTATTGCTTCAATTTGTTTAGGATAGTTTTTCCCTACTGCTAGATAATCCAAAAAGAATAATGGAATTGCTCCTTGAGCTAAAATATCATTTGCGCACATTGCCACAACATCAATACCTATTGTATTATGAATATTTAGTTCAAATGCAAGTTTTAATTTTGTTCCTACGCCGTCAGTACCACTAACTAATACTGGATTTTTAAAGTTATACGCACTTAAATCAAAACATCCTCCAAAACTTCCAATAGTTGACAACATTCCTAAATTTTTTGTGCGTGCAACGTGTTTTTTTATAAGTTCTACTGATTCATAGCCCGCTTCTAAACTGACACCACTTTCTTCATATTTTTTGCTCATCATACCTACCTCTTTCTCGTAAAAATTTTATTTGAATATCTGTCATCGAGTTAAAGTAAGATTCTTCATAATCATACAATCCTGCTGAATAATCTCCATTAAAACAATCCATACACAGCCCTTTATATGGTGACTCATAATCTAATCCTATAGATTCTACTAATCCATCTTCACTTAAAAATCCTAACGAATCCGCTCCAATTATTTCACAAATTTCCTCTGTTGTTTTATTAGCAGATATTAATTCCTCAGTTGTAGAAATATCTATTCCGTAAAAACTCGGGAACATTAATGGTGGGGCCGCTATTCTTACGTGAACTTCTCTAGCTCCTGCTTCTTTTAAAAGTTGAACGATTCTTTTTGATGTTGTACCTCTAACTATTGAGTCATCGACTAAAACAATGCTTTTTCCACTTACTACACCTTTTACTGCGGAAAGTTTCATTCTTACGCCTTGCTCACGCAACTCTTGTGTTGGTTGAATGAAAGTTCTAGCTACATACTGATTTTTAATAAGTCCCATCTCATAAGGTAATCCACTTGCTTCAGCATAACCACTCGCTGCTGATAATGATGAGTTTGGAACACCTATTACCATATCTGCATGTAACGTAGGATGTTCTAGCGCTAATCTTCTCCCTGTCCTTTTCCGCGCCGTATGAACATTTACTCCTGCGATGTTAGAATCTGGTCTTGCAAAATAAACATATTCCATAGCAGCTATAGCTACTTTTGTATCTTCTGTATACTTCTCTATACGAACTCCATCGTTAGTAATAATTACCATCTCTCCTGCCCCAACATTGCAAACAAACTCTGCACCTACAACATCGATTGCACAAGTTTCACTAGCTACAACATATGCGCCAGTTTTTGTTTTTCCTACTGCTAAAGGTCTTAAGCAATTTGGATCAACTGCTCCGTACAACGTATCTTTAGTTAATAATAAGTAAGTAAATCCACCTTTAATTTTTCTCAACGCGTCTTTTAATTGTTCTTTAAATGTTAATTCTTTACTTCTACGAATTAAATGAATTAATACTTCTGTATCTGATGACGAATGAAAAATTGCTCCTTCTTGTTCTAATTCTCTTCTGAGTGTTTTTGCATTAATTAAATTACCATTATGACAAACTCCAACACTCATATCATAAAAATGAAATAAGAATGGTTGGATATTTTGGATACTATTACTCCCAGAAGTAGCGTATCTAACGTGACCAACGGCGGCATTTCCCGTTAATCTTTCTAATTTATTCGTATCGCGAAACACTTCAGATATTAAACCTAAATCTCTGTGTCCACGTAATTTTTCACCATCAGTTGTAACTATTCCTGCTCCTTCTTGTCCACGATGTTGTAAACTATGTAATCCAAAATATGTAACATTACTAGCTGCGGCATGACCCCAAATTCCGAATACTCCACATTCTTCATTAAGATTTCGCATTTTCTAATCTCCTTAAAACTTCTTCATATGCTTCCATTACGGATCCTAAATCTCTTCTAAATCTATCTTTATCTAATTTTTCATTAGTTGATTTATCCCACAAACGACAAGTATCCGGCGAAATCTCATCTGCTAAAATAATTTTTCCGTTTTTATCTTTTCCAAATTCTATTTTAAAGTCTACTAATACTAAATTTATATTTGAAAATAATTTTTGTAACAAAGTATTAATAATTAATGCCTGATCTTTTATAATATGAAGTTCTTCTTCTGTAACTATTCCTAATGCTACTGCATGGTCATCATTAATTAGCGGATCATTTAACTCATCATTTTTATAACTAAGTTCAAAAACAGTTTTTTTTAACTTTTCTCCTTCTTGTAAACCATATTTTTTAGCCATTGAACCCGCAACTATATTTCTTACGATTACTTCTAACGGAATAATTTTAACGTGTTTACAAAGTTGATCTGTCTCATTAATTTTTTTAATAAAATGAGTTTTTACTCCTTCTCTTCCTAAATAATCAAAAATCAAAGAAGTTATACTATTATTAAAAATTCCTTTGTTATCGAATTCTTCTTTTTTTTCGCCATTAAATGCTGTTGCACTATTTTTGTAATGTACATAGATTTCATCTTTATTTTCACATTCAAAAAGTTGCTTTGCTTTTCCTTCGTATAATAATTTCATTCTATTTTGCCCCTTTGAAATAATTTACACCGTTTTTAAATATATCTTGTTTTTCTTTTAGTGTATTTGTTTTATATAAAGTTTCTCCGAATCTTTCACTATGTCCCATTTTTCCAAGAATTAAACCATCTTCACTTATTAAACCTTCTGCACCTAGTGCTGATCCGTTAGGATTAAATTTTCCATTAAGTGTAGCATTTCCATCAAAATCACAATATTGGAAAGCTATTAAATGTTTAAATTTATCTATGTTAAGTCCTACTAATTTACCCTCACCGTGACTAAATACTACTTCATACTTATCACCAATATTAAAATCTTGCACCCAAGGAGAATTTGTATTTGATATACGAGTAAATGCTGTTGTTGAGATATGTTCATAACTATCATTTCTATAGAGTGTTAAATCATCTGCTGATAATTCTCGTATTTCTCCGTAAGGAAGCAGTCCAGATTTTAACAACGCTTGGAATCCATTACAAATGCCTAAAATTAATTTTTTCTGTTTTAAATGTTTATGAATTGCATTTTTTACCTTTTCGTTTTTCAAGAAATTCACTATATATTTAGCACTTCCGTCTGGTTCATCTCCACTTGAGAATCCTCCCGGAAACATTATTATATGTGATTGTTCTATTGCTTTGACAAACTCGTCAATGGAATCATTAATATCATTTTTTCTAGTATTTCTAATAACTACTGTCGTAGGAATAGCCCCTGCATCTATAAATGCTTTTTCACTATCATATTCACAGTTTGTTCCTGGAAATACTGGAATAACTACTTTTACATCTTCTACAAATTCAGGATAATAACTATTTTTTTCTTTTTCTGTATGCAAATTCTCTACATTACCTTTGTTTTCATTATAATAAATGGGATAAACCTCATTTAATGTATTAGTATATGCTTTATAAATATCTTCATTAGTAAACAACTCACCATTGATAATAATTCTGTTACTAACTGTTCCTAACTTTTCAAATGGTAATTCTTCCGTTGCCTCTACTACTAAAGATGCTGGATCAAAATTTAAAATATTTTCTTTCTCTACTTCAAATCCTAAACCGTTACCTAATGACATTTTTACTAAAGAAGCTGAAATACTACCTTCTTCTTGGACATAAGCAGAAACAATTTTTCCTTGTTTTATATACTTATGTACTAATTCATAATTTTCTAATGTTTTAGTTATGTCAGGATAACCTTCATCATTTCTTATTACTGGTACGTAATACAATTTATTGCCTACCGTTTTTAACTCAGGTGTAATAACATCATTTATTTTTACTGACGAACAAGCAAAAGATATTAATGTTTCGACAACATTTAAGTCATTAAATGTTCCTGACATACTATCCTTTCCGCCTATACTTGGTCTACCTATTTCTTTTTGTGCGTAAATACTACCTAATAAACTTTGAGTAACTTTTCCCCATTTTTTCTTATCTTTTCCTAATTTTTCGAAATATTCTTGGAATGAAAAATATAAACTTTCTTTACTTCCTCCTATAGAATAAACTTTTGCCACTGACTCTAAAACTGCATATATAGAAGAAAGAAATGGTGAATAGTGAGAAATTTTAGGAATAAATCCATAAGTAAGCACTGTTGCTGTGTCACTAGTTGAATGAAGCGTAGGAATTGCTTGTACACTCGCTTGAACTGGTGTCATCTTATGTTTACCAGAAAATGGCATAAGTACAGTACTAACTCCAATTGATGAGTCAAACTTCGATACTAAACCTTTTTGACAAGTAACATTTAACTCACCTAATTCATCCAGAACATTATTTCTAGTAAATATTTTATTTTTAAATGGATTTTCCCCTTTATTATCTTCTAAATTAGCAACTGCGTGTTGTCTAACTCCACTAGTTTCTAAGAAATCAGCACTCATATCAACTACTTTTTCATCGTAATAATACATTTCTAAACGTCTTTTGTCAGTTATTGTTGCGACATGTGCATATTCAATATTTTCTTTTTCACATTCTCTAACAAATTGAGCATAATCTTGTTTATCTATTGCAACAGCCATTCTCTCTTGTGATTCACTTATTGCTAATTCTGTTGCATTTAATCCATTATATTTAGTTAAAACTTTATCTAAATAAATTTCTATACCGTCAGATAACTCTCCAATAGCGACACAAACACCACCAGCACCAAAATCATTACATTTTTTTATAAGTTTTGTTACTTCTGGTTTTCTAAATAACCTTTGTAATTTTCTCTCTTCTGGTGCATTCCCTTTTTGAACTTGACTAGCCATTGTTACTAATGAAGAATTAGTATGCTCAATACTAGAACCACTTGCTCCCTGAATTCCATCACGACCAGTACGTCCACCAATCATAACAACAATATCACCAGCTTCTAAACTTTCTCTTTTATAATTATCTTCTTTAACAGCACCAACTACTGCTCCAACTTCCATATGTTTTGCAACATAACTATTATCATATATTTCTCTTACAAAAGTAGTCGCAAGACCTATCTGATTCCCATAAGATGAGTTTCCATGAGATGTTCCTTTAGCTATATCTACCTGTGGTAATTTATGTTCCATAGTATTTTCACGTTTTTCAAGTATGTTCCCACTTCCTGAAATACGCATAGCTTGATAAACATAACTTCTTCCTGATAGTGGATCCCTTATAGCTCCTCCTATACAAGTACTAGCTCCTCCAAACGGTTCAATTTCACTCGGATGATTATGAGTTTCATTTTTAAATTGTATTAACCATCGTTCCTCTTTTCCTTTGTTTTGTATTGTTGTAAAGAATGAACAAGCATTAATTTCTTCACTAACTTCAATATTTTCATCATTTAATATTCTTACGTGATATTTTCCTATTATACTTGCCATATCCATTAAAGTAATAGGTTTATTATCTCTACCTAACTCACCTCTAACTTTCAAATAATAGTCAAAAGCATCTTGCATTTCTTTTTTAAACAATTCTGATTCTATATTAACTTCATCAAGAACAGTTTCGAATGTAGTATGTCGGCAATGATCGCTCCAGTAACAATCAAGAACGTAAATTTCTGTTTCAGTAGGTACTCTTTTTTCAGTTTTAAAATAATCTTGAATAAATTTTAAATCTTCAATGTTCATTGCTAAAGAAAATTCCATTTTTAACTCTTCTAACTCTTTAGATTTGTATTCTAAGAAGTTAGGTAAACTTTTTAATGGTTTTGGATTAGAATCTAAAGAAAATTCTAAAACGTCTAAATTTTTTGTTCTAGCTTCAATAAGATTAACTAGATACTTTTCTACTAGCTTCATTTGATTATCATTTAATTCTTTATCAAAAACTACCAACTTTCCGCTTCTTACAATGACATTACTTTTTACATTAAGTAATTTTATACATTGAGTAGCACTATCAGCTCTTTGGTCATATTGAGCGGGAAGAACTTCGTACGCAAAATACTTTCCTTCTTCCAGATCTATATCTTCAAAAACTTCATCGACTACTACTTCAGAAAAAACAGAATTCTTAGCTAATCTATAAGTTTCTTCGTCAATATTGTAAATATCATAAATTACATACACATTCACATCAGTCAACTCTAAATTATATTCCAAATTCAAAGTATTTTTAAGTTGTAATTCTTCTTGATTATATCCTTTGCGTTTTCTGACAAAAATTCTTTTATTATTCATTATGACCTCCTAAATATACGTCACCAGCAAAATTAATATGACCAATTTTTCTATTATCTCGTGGTTCTTTTTCATATAAGTGTAAATATCCTTGTTTCTTTGTAATTAAATTTTTAAAATATTGTTCATCTTGTCCTAATATATTATAAAGAGTCGTTTCTTTATTTGTAATATTTCCTACCCTAAGACCGCAAATAGCTTCTATATGTGCTCTAAATTGACTTTTATTTGCTGATTGCATAGTAATATGCCCTGAATTATGAACTCTTGGTGCGATTTCATTAAAAATTACTTTTCCTTCACTTATAAAGAACTCTACCGTTAGTACACCGTAATAATCAATATTATTTAAAATCTTTTTTGTATATTCTATTGCTAGATTTTCTTGTTTGCTTGTTGCTGAAGTAGGAATTTTAGAGCGATATAGAATATTATTCCTATGTTCATTTTCTACAACTGCTATTACTTGAATTTCAAATTTATCTTTAGAAGCTACAACGGAAATTTCCTTATCTAAAGGAACAATCTCTTCTAAAATAGTATGTCGTTCTATTTCTTCTTTTTTAGAAACTTTTCTTTGTCCTTTTCCATCGTATCCAAATCTTAATGTTTTCATAAGATATGTCTCTTTTATTTCTACATTAGTATCTTCTTCTATATGAATATAATTTACAGTAGGAATATCTAAAGATTTAGCAAATTCTTTTTCTAAATATCTATGTTGCGTAATTCTTAAAACTTCTGAACTTTGAACTAAATTATATTTTTTTTCTAATTTAACTAGTACTTCAACATTAATATTTTCAAATTCAAATGTAATAACATCACTTAATTTGCATAGATCTTCTATTTTTTCGAAATCATCAAAATTTGCATTAATAAACTTGTCGCTAAAAATTTTTGCACAACAACTATCATTAGGATCTAAAATAACTATTTTATATCCCATCTCTTTTGCACTCATAGCTAACATACGTCCTAGTTGTCCACCACCAATAATTCCTATCGTACTTCCGGGTAAAATTGTCTTTATCATAATTTCATATCTTCCAATACTATTCTTTCTTGTTCTTTTTTGAACTCTTTATACTTTTGTGCATACTTTTCATCTGTAATTCCTAAAATTGATAATGCACTTATAGCCGCATTTTTTGCTCCAGCAACTCCAATAGCCATAGTTAAAACAGGTACCCCTGCTGGCATTTGTACTATAGAGTACAGTGAATCAACACCACTTAAAACACTAGATTTTATAGGTACTCCTATTACAGGAACTGTTGTAAGTGAAGCGACCATTCCCGGCAAATGAGCAGCTCCTCCTGCTGCTGCTATTATTAAAGAATAACCATTTTTCTTTGCATTTTTTGAAAATTCTACCAATAAATCTGGTGTTCTATGTGCACTAACAACTTTTTTATCGTATGAAATTTCAAATTTATCCAATAACTTACAAGTTTCTATAATTGTATTATAGTCCGAATTTGAACCCATAATAACTGCAATTTTCATAAAATTAACTCCTTTTTACACATAAAGTTCGTCTTAAAACATAAATAATAATAAAATTAAAAATAAAATACGTTTATATTCAAATTATACTTGTTTATTAAAAACAAATCAAGGAATATTCTAATAAAAATCGAATTTTTTCAGTAAAATATACATTTTTTAATTAATATCATTCATATTTTGCTTGTTTTTTTATGATTTAAACACAATAACAACTTAAAAAACAAACTATCACCTATAATAAAAAAGGTAGATTAAAAAATATAATCTACCTTTTTTATTCTTTATTCTATTAAAATTCTTCATCTTCCGGATTAATTTTATATTTAGATACTATTCCTTCATCATTCAGTTCATAATAATCCTCTTCTGAATCATCGCCTTCTTCATCCTCAAGTAATTCGTCAACATCATCAGTAACATCTTCTTCGTCTTCTAACAATTTAATTTCTTCTTCATCTTCTAATTCAAATTTATGGATACTTGGCTCTACAAAGTTCATAAAGTCTTCTACTGTTAATTTATCCTTTAATGTCCAACTTCCATCTTCAACACATACAAAACGTCCATCCAAATTTAAGTCTGTATAGAAATAAGACATTTGAGTGTTAAACTCATCTTCTGATAAATTAATTTGTGGCTTTATATAATCTATAAAATCATATACATTTAAATTTGTTATTTTATTATCAACCATATACTGATAGCAGCGATCTACTATTGATAAACTATTTTGTTTTAATTCTGTCATTTATATATCTCCTATCTACATTTTCTCTGGAGCACTCACTCCTACTAAGTCAAGTGCATTTTTTATTGTAATTTTTACTGCTGTTATTAATGCTAAATAACTTTCTGTTTGTTCTTTATTTTCTGATATTACCTTATTGTTACCGTAAAATTTATGGAATGTTGTTGCCAAAGATTGCATATAATTACAAATTCTATGTGGTTCATAATGTTTAGCTGCTTGAGCAACTACTTCTGGAAAATAAGCTAAAGATTTCAATATTTCTACACTATATTCATCTGTTAATAAATTAGGATTATATCCAAAATCATTGTATTCATCACTATTTACTTGACGTAATATTGAACAAATTCTAGCATGAGCATATTGAACATAATATAGCGGATTATCACTAGATTGTTCTTTAGCTAGTGTAAAATCAAAATCTAAATGTGTATCCGCACTTCTCATTACTAAGAAGTAACGTGCGGCATCTGTGCCTACTTCATCTATTAAATCACGTAAAGTTATTGATTTACCTGTTCTTTTACTCATTTTTACTTCTTGTCCATTTTCTAAAAGACGTACTAATTGCATAATAAGTACTTTCAGTTTGTCTGGACTATATCCTAAAGCTGCAATAGAAGCCTTTAAGCGTGGAACATATCCATGATGATCTGCACCAAACAAATTAATTAATTTATCGTAGCCACGATCTAATTTATCTTTATGATAGGCTATATCTGGTGTAAAATAAGTGTAGCTTCCATCAGCTTTTATTAGAACTCTATCTTTATCATCGCCAGTAGCTAATTCCGTTGTTCTTAACCACGTAGCACCATCTAATTCATAAAGATGATTTAAATCTTTTAATGTAGCTAACGTTTCTATTATTTTACCATCATTATATAAAGAAGTTTCACTAAAGAAATTATCAAACTCTATACGAAAATCAGATAAATCATTCTTTAATTTTTCTAATTGATAATTTACAGAATATTCACGCAAGAATAACATATATTCATCTCTAGTTTTATCCAAAAGACTATTCCCGTATTCTTTAGCAAGCAGCTCTCCTAACTTTACTATATCCTTACCATTGTATCCATCTTCTGGCATTTCTACATTAAATCCTAACGCTTGTCTATATCTAGCATCTGCAGATAGTGTTAAATTATTAATCTGATTTCCTGCATCATTAACATAAAATTCTCTTGTAACTTGATAGCCAGATTTTTTCATTATTCTTACTAATGAATCTGCAACAGCTCCATTTCTTGCATGACCAACATGAAGATCACCTGTTGGATTAGCCGATACATATTCTAACAATACTTTCTCATTATTACCTATATTATTTTCTCCGAAATTATCTCCTAATTCAAAAATTGCAGTTAAAATATTTCCTAAACTAGCTTTTTTAACATAAAAGTTAATAAATCCTGGACCTGCTATTTCTATTTTTTCTACAAAATCATTATCTTCTATATTTCCAACTATTTCTTCTGCAATAGTTCTGGGATTTTTTCTTAAAATCTTAGTTAATTGCATAGCAATATTACTAGAAAAATCACCGTTTCCCGAATCTTTAGGCGTTTCTACATAAATATTTACTACTTCATTTGTAACTTTACCTACGGATTTTTCTAGTAGTTCTATTACTTTATATTTCATTATTTTCTCCTTTAAGAATTAATATTAATTAATATTTGTAACTTATTTTCTTGACTATCAAATTTAGAAAAATATAAGTTATAAATTATATCTAATCGGACAAAACTATTTCGTTCCATCTTCTCTATACTTAGAAGTTTTGTTTCTATACTAATAACCCCATATTCAGTTATGTATTCAGACAAACCTCTATTTTTAGAAATGTTCATAGTAGTACCTTCTTTTAATATACTAACATTATCTTTGTTTTTGTCAACAATTATTTTAAATTTTTTTTTATTTTTATCGAAATAGTTTATTATATAGTTTTCTAAATTTTCTTCATAAGTTCCAACATATTTTTCACTCAATAATTTTTTATTATCAATATAAGTAGTTAAATTTATATTCATTATTCTACCTCTTCTAATTTTTCTTCTAATTCTAACCATTTATTATTGAGTTCATCTAATTCTTCATTAATACTTTGTAGTTTTTCGTTATAATACTTCGTTTTTTCAAAATCAGTATAAACTTCTTCTTTTACTAACTCTTCATTAATTTCTTTAACGTTAGCTTCCAATTCATCTATTTTCTCGACAATATTATTACGTTCTCTTTCAAGTTTTCTAATTAATTTTCTTTCTTCTTTATCTGCTTTATAGCTATTCTCTCTTAATTTTGTTTCAATTACTTCTTCTTTTTCTAGTGATAACAAAATTTTCTCTTGTTCTTTTTTTTCAAAATAGTAATCATAGTTTCCTAAATATATATTGAAACTGTCGTTATTTATCTCAAGAACTTTATTAGCAATTTTATTAATAAAATATCTATCGTGACTGACAAACACTAAAGTTCCTTCATAATTTTCTAAAGCTTCTTCCAATACTTGTTTACTAGCTATATCTAAATGGTTAGTAGGTTCATCTAGTATCAAAAGATTATTTTCTTCAAGCATAAGTTTAGCAAGTTGTAATCTAGCTTTTTCTCCTCCAGATAAATCTCTAACAATTTTCATAACATCTTCACCGACGAATAAAAATCGTCCGAGAATCATTCTAATTTCAGATTCTTTCATAGTAGGATACATATCCCAAAGTTCATTTAAAATAGTTTTTGATGATTCAAATTCTGCTTGTTTCTGATCATAATAGCCTAAAGATACTTTACTACCATAATAAATATCTCCGTTTAATGCCCGTTGTTTTTTGGCTATAGTTTTTATTAAAGTAGATTTTCCTATTCCATTTTCCCCTATTATCGCTATCCTATCTTTTTTGTAAACATCAAAATTATATGTTGTTCCGATGGAAATATTATCGTAACCCACACTTAAGTTATTAACACGAAGAACATCACGTCCACTTTGTTCTTTAATTTTAAATTCAATATTAGCTGTTTTATCGTCTTTTCTTGGATTGTCTAGTCGTTCCATTTTATCTAATATTTTCTGTCTGCTTTTTGCCCGCCCACTAGTAGAAGATCTAGCAATATTTTTCTGGACAAACTCTTCTAATTTTTTTATATCTTTTTGCTGACTTATGTAGTCTTTTAATTGTTTTTCAAAATCTTCTTCATATTGCTTAATAAATTTAGTATAGTTACCGACATATTTTTTTACTCGACCAAATTCAACATTATAGACAACATTAGCTATTTTATCTATAAAATAACGATCGTGACTGACTATAACTACTGCTCCAGCATACGAATTCAAATAATTCTCAAGCCAAGCAACGTTCTTCATATCAAGATGGTTAGTAGGTTCGTCAAGAATAAGAACATCTGGTTCACTAAGCAATAGTTTCGCCATAGACAATCTAGTTTTTTCTCCACCAGAAAAATTACTTATACTCTTATAAAAATCTTCTTCAGAAAAATTTAATCCAAATAAAACACTTCTTATCTTGCTTTTATAGTGATAGTCCTTATGAGTCAGTACTTTATTTTGCAGTTTGTCATATTTATCTAATAAATTATTATCTTTATTTATATTTTCTTCGGTCAACATTACCGACATAGTTTCTAAATCTTTTTCTAATTTAATAATATCACAAAAACAGCTTATCATTTCATCCCAAACTAATTTATCTTCTTTGACAATAAATTCTTGTGATAAATATCCTATTGTCGTATTTTTAGAAACAGTTCTTACACCAGAATCATAGCTTTCAATACCAGCAATAATTTTCAACAATGTAGACTTTCCTGCACCGTTACGTCCAACTATAGCAATTTTATCATTGTTATTTATTTCTAACTTTACATTAGAAAAAACTTCTGTAACAACAAAATATTTACTTATATTATTTAATTGAATTAACATTGCCTCTCCTTTCTTAATTATTTTTTAATATAACCTTAGTATTATACCAAAAATGCTAAAGATTTACTAGTGGTTAATAAATTACTATAAATTTATTTATTATAAAATTTACATAAAAAAAGATACAGTCAATAGACTATATCTTCTTTATCTTTTGTATTAATTACCGTTAATTAACGTTTTACATTGTAAAATACGTTTAATCCTGCATAAACTTGAGTTGCATCTAACTCATCTGCTATACGTAATAATTGGTTATATTTAGCAATACGATCTGTACGGCTAAGAGATCCTGTCTTGATTTGTCCAGCATTAGTTGCTACTGCTATATCTGCAATTGTTGAATCTTCTGTTTCTCCTGAACGGTGAGAAATTACTGCAGTATAACGAGCACGTTTTGCCATTTCTATAGCTTCTAATGTTTCAGTTAAAGTACCGATTTGGTTAACTTTAATTAAGATTGAATTACCTACTCCACGTTCGATACCTTGAGATAGTTTAGTAGTGTTAGTAACGAATAGATCATCACCTACTAATTGAACTCTATCACCGATACGTTTAGTTAATAATTCCCATCCGTCCCAGTCATTTTCGTCCATACCATCTTCTATTGTTAAGATAGGATATTTATTTACTAATTGTTCTAAGTAATCTACTTGCTCAGCTGAAGTACGTTTCGCTCCACCTTCTCCTTCAAATTTAGAATAATCATAAACTCCATCAACATAAAATTCTGAAGAAGCACAGTCAAATCCTAAGAATACATCTTTTCCTGGTTCTAATCCCACAGCTTTAATTGCTTCTAAGATAGTTTCAACAGCATCTTCTGTTCCTTCAAATTTAGGAGCAAATCCTCCTTCATCACCTACTGCTGTAGCTAATCCACGTGATTTTAAGATTTTAGCTAAATTGTGGAATATTTCTGCTCCCCAACGTAGTGCTTCTTTAAATGATGGTGCTCCTACTGGTAAAATCATAAATTCTTGGAAAGCTATTGGAGCATCAGAGTGTGATCCACCGTTTACGATGTTCATCATTGGAACTGGTAATTCTTTAGAATTAACTCCCCCTAAATAACGATATAAAGGTACTCCTAATGAGTCAGCTGCTGCATGTGCAACTGCTAAAGATACACCTAATATTGCATTAGCTCCTAGACGTCCTTTATTTTCAGTACCATCTAACTCTATCATAGCACGGTCAATTGCTACTTGTTCAAATACATCAAATTTTCCTTCTAATAAAGGTGCAATTTCTTCATTTACATTAGCAACTGCTTTAGATACACCTTTACCTAAATAACGATCTTTTTCTCCATCACGTAATTCTACTGCTTCGTATTGTCCAGTTGAAGCTCCAGATGGTACTAACGCACGTCCAAATGCTCCCGTTTCTGTTGTAACTTCTACTTCTACAGTTGGATTACCACGTGAATCCAACACTTCTCTTGCATATACTTCTGAAATAATATCGAAAGTTTTTTGTAACATTTAAGTTCTCCTTTTATTTGAGTAATTTATTTTATTTTAAACCTTCTAATAAGGCTATGAATGAATCTGGTTGTAATGATGCCCCACCAACTAAAGCTCCATCAACATCTGGACAAGCCATATATTCTTTAATATTTTCAGGTTTAACTGATCCACCGTATTGTACACGAACTTTATCAGCTACTTCTTGACCAAAATCTTTAGCTATTACATCGCGTACAGCTTTACACATTTTTTGTGCATCATCTTGAGTTGCTGATTTTCCTGTTCCTATTGCCCAAATTGGTTCATAAGCTATTACAGATACAGCTACCTGATCTGCTGTTAGTCCTTTTAAGGCTTTAGAAACTTGATTAGATACTACATCTACTGCTTTTCCTGATTCATATTGTTCTAAAGTTTCACCACAACAAATTATTGGTAACATTTCATTACGGAATATTGCATGAGCCTTTTTGTTAATATCTTCATCTGTTTCGTGGAAATAATCACGACGCTCAGAATGTCCTATAATTACATAATCAACTCCCAAAGCAGCTAAAGATTTAGGCGAAGTTTCACCAGTAAACGCACCTTCATCCTCAAAATAACAATTTTGTGCCGCTGTTTTTAAAACACTTCCTGTACTAAAATGCTTTACCCCATTTAATAATAGTGCTGGCGCTCCTATTACTGAATCAACTACATCTTCTGAAGGTAATCGATCTTTTACAGCATTGACAAATTCAATAGCTTCTGCTACTGTTTTATTCATTTTCCAGTTTCCTGCAATAATTGGTTTTCTCATAAATAGAGCCTCCTTTTATTTATTTGATAATGAATCTATTCCTGGTAATACTTTTCCTTCTAGATATTCTAAAGAAGCTCCTCCACCAGTAGATATATGAGAGAATTTTTCTGCATATCCTAATTGAATAGCGGCAGTAGCACTATCTCCACCACCGATAATTGTAGTAGCGTCAGATAAATTAGCTATAGCTTCACAAACACCTATAGTTCCCTTAGCAAAGTTTGGCATTTCAAATACACCCATAGGTCCATTCCAAATTACAGTTTTTGCTCCTTGTAATACTTCTTTGAATAACTCTACAGACGCAGGTCCAATATCCAAACCTTCTTCATCAGCTTGAATGTCATTTGTAGCTATACGACTAGGAGCATCGTTAGAAAATTCCTTAGCCACTACTGTATCGACAGGAAGTACAATTTTATCCCCAGCTTTTTCTAGAAGTTCACGCGCATAATCAACTTTATCATTCTCACAAAGTGATTTTCCTATTTCTTTACCTTGTGATTTCAAAAACGTATATGCCATTCCTCCACCGATAATTACTTTATCAGCTTTTGTTAACAGGTTTTCTATTACTGCTATTTTGTCAGAAACCTTAGCTCCTCCTAAAATAGCTACTAATGGTCTAACAGGATTATCTACAGCTTCTCCTATAAATTGAATTTCTTTTTCAATTAAAAATCCGTAAGCAGAATTACCTTCTCCTATATTAGAAGCGATACCTTTATTAGAAGCATGAGCACGATGTGCTGTTCCAAAAGCATCATTAACAAATAAATCTCCTAATGAAGCCCAGTATTTTCCTAACTCTTCATCATTTTTAGATTCTTTTTTCCCGTCAACATCTTCAAAGCGTGTATTTTCAAACATTAAGATTTCTCCATTTTGAAGATCTTTTATAGCTTTTTCTAATTTTTCTCCTCTTGTTTCAGGTACAAAAGTTACATTCTTTCCTAGTACTTCCGATAATCTCTTAGCTACTGGGGCTACAGTTTTTGATTCTTTATCAGCTTCTTCTTTTACACGTCCTAAATGTGTAAATACCACAACTTTAGCACCTTGTTCTAATGCATAATTTATTGTAGGTAAAGCAGCCGTTATACGATTATCGTTAGTTATATTCCCATCTTTTAGAGGAACGTTAAAATCTACACGCATCAAAACTGTTTTTCCTTGTAAGTTTCCTAAATCTTTTATAGATTTTTTCATAGAAAGCTCCTTTTAATTTTAAAATATAAATATTTATAATACAAAGGGGGTAGAGAAAAATAAAAAATTTCTCTAACCTCCAATGTATACTTTACTCAAACTTAGATTATTTAATTAATCCTGCAAAATATTTTAATGTTCTTACTAATTGTGCAGTATAAGACATTTCATTGTCATACCATGATACAACTTTTACTAATTGTTTGTCTCCTACTGTAAGTACTTTTGTTTGAGTTGCATCAAATAGTGATCCATACTCAATTCCTATAATATCAGAAGATACTATTTCATCAGTATTGTATCCGAATGATTCAGTAGCTGCAGCTTTCATTGCTTCGTTTACTTCTTCAGCTGTTACATTTTTTTCTAATACTGCTACTAATTCAGTGATTGATCCAGTAGCTACAGGAACACGTTGTGCTGCTCCATCTAATTTACCATTTAATTCTGGAATTACTAAACCAATCGCTTTAGCTGCTCCAGTTGTATTAGGAATAATATTTTCTGCCGCTGCACGAGCACGACGTAAATCTCCACCACGGTGAGGTGCATCTAGTGTATTTTGATCACCTGTGTAGGCATGAATTGTTGTCATCAATCCTTCAACAACTCCAAAGTTATCATTTAATGCCTTAGCCATTGGTGCTAAACAGTTAGTTGTACAAGAAGCTCCAGAAATTACTGTTTCAGTTCCATCTAAAGTTTCATGGTTTACATTATATACGATAGTTTTAATATCATTACCACCTGGTGCAGAAATAACTACTTTTTTAGCTCCTGCTTGAATATGTGCTTCTGCTTTTTCTTTAGAAGTGAAGAATCCTGTACATTCTAATACTACATCTACTCCTAATTCTCCCCATGGAAGTTCAGCTGGATTAGCATTAGCAAATGCTTTTACTTCTTTACCATTAACTACGATAACTCCTTCACCTTCTGATGCTTCACCTTTGAAACGACCTTGAGTTGTATCATATTTTAATAAATGTACTAATTGTTTAACTGGAGTTAAGTCGTTAATAGCAACAACTTCAATTCCTTCTACTTCTTGAATTCTTCTGAATGCCAATCTTCCGATACGTCCAAAACCATTAATTGCAACTTTTACTGTCATATTAGTAAATCCTCCTAAATATTGTTTAATTTTTTATGACCTTATTTATAATTTTTTTACAAATTGATTCATCAATAATAAGAGTTGTATTAGCTGGATTGCTATTTAAATAACTATAAACCGCATCTGCTTTTTGTTCTCCACCTACTATTGTGAAAATATTTGCCACTCTTAATACATCTTCATTATTCATTCCTATAGTTTTTGTAGAATATATAAGATTTCCCTTATTATCAAAATAACTTCCAAAAGCTTCACTTTTCGCTCCGCTTTCTTTTAATTTATTTATTAGATTATCAGGGAGTTTTCTTCTACTAGCCATTTCAAAAGCATTTCCTACACTATGAATAATTATAGACGTTTTGTCGATAATATCTAAAGTATGCTTTACTATAGGTTCTTTCATAAGTTCATCTAAAGTACTACTTCCTATATTATCTGGAGCATGTAATAATTGATAATTGTGATTAGAATTTTCTGCAAGTTTTGTAGCTATATCATTGGATTGATATCCTGTATTAGAAATAGTTAATGCACCTCTAATAGGTGTTATTACTATATCCTTATCATATCCAAAGGTTTTATCCACCTTACTCGCTACATACTGCATTGTACTACCACCACTAACACCTATAACACACTCATCTGTCAATATACCATTGATTTTTTCAAAAAGTACTCTTACCATCTCATTTCTAGTAACATCACTTTTAGAAAAATCTCCTTTAACAACATATACTTCCTTTATTCCAAAATGTTCTCGAATTGTTTTTCTATCACGTAAAAATGGATCTTCTAAGAACAACTCCTTAACATCTTCTAAAAAATTCTCCCCTTCCGAAGTAACTGTCATTCCCGTGGTATTTTTCGATATTAATCCAAGTTTATAAAGAACTTCACTTTCTGTTCTAAGTTGACGCTCTGTCATACCTGTAATATCTATAAGAGATTTTCTTCCTATTGGTTGATTAATCTTTATGGATAACAACAAATCATATCTCTTATTAAATTTTTCGAACAAATCTGGAATAAGTCTACTCTGTATATGTAACAAATGTAAAATATCCATCTCTTCGCTCCTATAAATCGAAATTAATCTTGGTCGCCTTTCGCCCCTCGTGGACATTTAAAGTCCATTTAAAGCTAAAAAAATTTGTCAAAATTAAATTTCCATCTATATTATATCATCCCGCATTTCGAAAATCAAGATATAATTTAGAGGAAATTATCTTTATGACAAATTAAATCACTTCAAAATGGATAATAATTCCACCATAATTATAAAGTAAAGAACATATATCATTTCTTTCTCTTTGTAATTTAATGGCAGATGTTCATACACGTACTGAGTTGGATAATTTTGTTCTATTTCTTTTTCTAAAGATATTAGTACTGATTTTTTAGGAGCGTAACGCTCTAATAATCTTTCTAATTCTAAATTATTATAAGATAATATTTTTTTTACTTTTATTCTTAAAATACTATCAGAATATAAGATATTTTCTATTATATCAAAAACAGAATAAAAAAGATAACTGTATTTATTATCATTATCAATTAAATATTTTATACTTTCTATAAGTTTTACTGGAACAGAATTTCCTAATTTTGCATAAACAGTTAATATTTCCTTATCATCATTTGATCTATTTATTTTTTCTTTAATATTTTTATTATCAACAAAAACAACAAATTCATCTTCAATTTCTATTGCCTTCTCTTTACTGAAAACAACAGCTTTATTAGCAAGTTTAAGATTCTCTTCTGTCAATAATTGATCTAGTTTGCTAAAAGGTTTTTTAAATTTATTGTCTTTTAAAAGATAATACCCTCTGTATCCTTTATGAAATTTGAATTTCACTGTTAATCTCTCCTTCAAAACTACTCACTATATACTATCATAACTAAAAAATTTTTACAATACTTGGAAAAAGTAGATACAAATAAAATAAGCTCTGTAAAAATTACAGAGCTATAATCTAAAAGAGGGAAATCTTTAGATTTGAGTTTTATTATTAAAATTAATAATTAGAATTTACGTTTTCTAGCCGCTTCTGATTTTTTCTTACGGCGTACACTTGGTTTTTCGTAGAATTCACGTTTACGTACTTCTTGAATAGTACCATTTTTAGAAACAGCACGTTTAAAACGACGTAGTGCATCTTCTAAAGTTTCATTTTTACGAACTACAGTTTTTGACATTGGATTTCCCTCCCTCCGAACTTTAAAATCTAAAATTAAGTATAATAAATTAATACTATATTGTTGAATTTACTATGTAATTCACTCTAAGATTATATTATATTTTACATAATGTGTCAACTCTAATTTACTAAATTTATTTAGACTCAAACCAACTTTTTATTTCATCTAAAAATCTAAAATATGCAGATTTATCTTGATAAGAAGGTATTTCCGCTAATAGTATCTGACTTGGTAAGATAGATTGTTTCTTTTTAGTAGCCAAAACTATTACTTTTTGATTATCTTTATTTTTAAACATATTTTCTGGAAGCATAATAAAGGCATTTAAGTTAATATCTTCTTCTAAAAATTTCTTTATTTCCTTATTAATACTCATTATTTCTTTTGGCATAACTAAGATAGCAATACCATTATCTTTGATATAATTAGTTGCTTGTTCTAAAAATAATAGTGAGTTTAAACTATGGCCTTCTTTACTACAAAGTTTAAAATTCAAACTATTATCTTCATCTGCGTAATAACCATATGGTACATCACTAACTACTAGGTCTTGTTTCGATATATTAATTTCTTTTAAAGCATCTTGGTTTATAATATTGATTTCTTTCTCTAACAAATTAAAAATATTTTGTTGCAGTTTTGCATAGTTATAATCTACATCTACTGAATTAAGTTTACTTGTATTAGAGATTTTTTCACTAAGAGAAATAAGGATATTTCCACTACCGCTTGCTAAGTCTAAAATACTTATGTCTTTCCCCTCAAAAATTATCTCTACTATATGTGATATGTACATACCTATTATTTCTGGAGTAATAGTATAATTAATATCTTTTAATTCTTGTAATGCCTTTAACACCAAAAATTGATAAACCTTTTTTATTTCTTCCTTAGTATAATTATCAACTATATCAAAATATTCATAATCATCTTGTAGCTCTAAATATTCTACCAATGATTGTAAGTAATTAATATTTTTATTAATGCTATTAGATACTACTTTTGCGTCTATTTTATTAAATAAATTCTCTATATTAGACATTTTTCCTCCTATTATATTAAAAATAAAGGAAATTCACGAAATATCGTACCGATAATTAATTATTCTATAAATAATTTTTTTCGTAAATTCCCACTAAAATTATATTATCTACTTTCTTTTATAGCTTTATTTAACTTCATTCTAAGATCAGAAAAATATTCTTTTACAACTACGCTATCTGCGATATAATCATGTAGCCCCTTTTTTTTAGGAGTAAATGCTACTAATAAAAAAGGCAATGTAAGTAAAGCAACATTTAAGAAACGTCCTACAATTTCTCTAAAAAAGGTATCTGTAAGAGATAATTTCTCTCCTGTATTTTTTTCTACTTTTACACCTATTATCATTTTTCCTAGTGTTTGAGAAAAAACATAAGTCATTACAAAAAAGTATAAATAGTATGTCAATAGAAAAATTAATGTTTTATCAGAGATGTTGTATGGTAATTGTACATCTAAAAACCCGAAAGTCAATGTATTTGCCAATCTTCCCAAGCAAGATACAATTATTAAATCAATTGTAAAACCAATCATCCTAATCCAAAAACCAGCATAGAAATTTTTTGATATTGCTACATAATCAGATATATTAGTTGTAATTACTCCAGAAGATTTTATTTCTGTATTTTTATCAATCACCTTTTCTTCGATATTAGTTTCTATATCTTCAGATGAAAAGCTGTTATCTACATCATGTGTCATGTTTATCAACTCCTTAACCTAAATAACTTCTCGTTGGGATTTCTGCGTTATTAGTAGCTGCTTTTTGCAACTCAGATACAACATCTTTCGATAAGCTTGTAATAAAATTTCTAAATAAACCATTAACCTCTGTATATCTATACTCTACAACCTGAGGATTTGTAATACCTTTTTCTTTTGATATTTCTCTTATTAAATCCTCTTCCGTACCTATTTGATCTATAAGTCCATTTTCTTTAGCTTGTCTACCGCTATATACTCTTCCATCTGCTAGTTTTAAAACTGATTCTCTGTCCATATTGCGACCTTTTACTATTACATCGATAAACCTATCATATGATTCCTTGTTTAGTTGTCGATATATTTCTAATGTAGATTCTGGCAAATCTTCTGTTAATCCCCCTACAGCTTTCTGTTCTCCAGAGCGAATTACTTGATTTTTAATACCATTATCTTCTAAAAATTTCTGAGCTGATAAGCTACTCATAATTACTCCTAAAGATCCTGTAATAGTCTCTTCGCTGGCAAATATCTTTTTAGATGCCATAGAAATATAATATCCTCCAGATGCTGCCCTTTGTTTCATAGAAACATATACATCCTTACCACTATTTAAAAGTGCATTATATATTTCACTACTTTCATACACTCCACCACCAGGTGAATTTACAGAAAGTAGAATAGCTTTAACCGATGAATCTTCTTTGGCTATATTAATTTGATTTACAATAGAGTACTTTTTATTTTTATCTATCATTTGCTCATCTATAGTTCCTTCAACAGTTATTTTTTGAATAACATTAGAACTATCTCCATTAACTAATGTTATCTTTTCTTCATCCGAAGAATTTATTAATGAAGAAACTACTCCTTGCTCCTGATTATTAGATGAAGACGCAGTACCTAATAAAGCTGACAGAATTAAAACTACTGCTGATACTCCTAAAGCTACTAATCTTTTTGCTTTTTTATTCATTTTTATCCTCCTTGTTGTTTACCAACAAATTTATTATATTTCTTTAAAAACGCTAATTCTGCTGTTCCCGTAGAACCATTTCTATGTTTTGCTACTATTACTTCTATAGTTGTTACATCTTTATTATCAGATTCTTCTTCACCTTTATCTCTATTATAGTAATCATCTCTATACAAAAAAGAAACGATATCAGCATCTTGCTCTATACTTCCTGACTCTCGTAAATCACTCATCATAGGTCTTTTATCTTGCCTAGATTCTACACTCCTTGATAATTGAGATAGAGCTATTACTGGACATTCTAACTCCCTTGCCATCTGTTTTAAACTTCGAGATATCTCCGACACTTCTTGTTGTCTATTATCAGATTTTCTGGAAGCTTGTAGAAGTTGAAGATAGTCTATTATAACTATATCTAATCCTACATCATTTTTTAGCGCTTTGCATTTAGCTTTTATCTCATTAACTTTAATAAAAGGACTATCATCAATATATATTTGCTTTTCATTTAAAAACCTAATACCATATTCTAATGCTTGTAAGTCATCTTGATCCATCTTACCAGAACGAATTTTCTCTGAATCAATCATTCCCTCACTACACAACATACGTGAAACTAATTGATCAGCTCCCATTTCTAAAGAAAATAAAGCTACTGTTTTTTTCTCTTCTATATTTTTAGTTCTTCCTGCAACATTTAATGCAATGTTTAGAGCAAATGCTGTTTTCCCCATAGATGGTCTTGCTGCCAATATTACTAAATCTCCCTTTGAAAAACCATGCAGAACACCATCTAAAGAAGCAAATCCTGTAGGTATTGCAATATTATTTCCTTCACCTTGCATTTTAGCTATAATTTCATCAAAAACTTCTTTTGTAACATCTTTTATTTCTTTAAATTTTGACGTTTTTGCTCTCTCAGTAGCTCTTTCTATTTGATCAACAACAGTAGATACTACATAATCTAAATCTGCATCACCATCGTTCATTTTCTGCATATTATCAACTAATACAGATTTTACTTCTCTATATATTGAATTACGTTTTACTATATTCGCATAATGATTAATATTTCTGGAAGTAGGTGTCGTTTCATAAACTTCTACTATATATAGCGAAGCATCTACATTTTTAAAAGCTCCTTTTGAGTATATTTCATTAAATATAGTAGTTGCATCTGCCTCTATATTATTATCATTTAAGTTAATAATTGCCTTGTATATCTCTTTATTCTTTTCATCCAAAAAATCTTCTTCATCTAATATCCCTCTAATCTCTACTAATTTTTCGGGATCAATCATAAGAGCACCCAAAACAGATTGTTCTGCAGCTATAATATGTTCATATTGCATAATTCACCCTCCTTTACATTAAATTTATATTATTTATAAATATGAGTAAACTACAAGATTATAGTCTACTCATAATATTTTATAATCAAAATAAATTTTAGTACATTATGTTATTTTTCAACTACATGGACTTTAATTGTTCCTTGAACTTCGTTATGCAGTTTTATCTTAACATTTGTATATCCTAGAGATTGAATTCCTTGAGGAAGATCTATTTTTTTCTTATCTACTTTTATATCGTGCTGTTTTCTCAATTCTTCTGCTATTTGCTTAGAAGACACTGAGCCAAATAATCTACCACCTTCTCCTGCTTTTACAAGTATTTTTATCTCTATATTTGCTAACTTTTTCTCTAATTGTTTAGCTTGCTCTAATTCTTCTTGTCTATCTTTTTCTTTTCTCTTTTGTTGACCTTTTAATGCTGCCATATTAGCTTTATTTGCTTCTAATACTTTTTTGTTAGACAAAAGAAATTTTGCATACCCATCTGCTATTTCTTTAACTTCACCTTTTTTTCCTTTTCCTTTTACATCTTCTATAAATATAACTTTCATAATTGTTACCTCTCTAATTTTCTAATAAAATTTGATTTATTACTTCTATTAAATTATTTTTAATATCTTCTAAATTATTTCCTTCTATTTGTGTAGCCGCATTAGAAAGATGACCTCCCCCTCCTAATTGCTCCATAACCAACTGCACGTTCATATTACCTAAAGATCTTGCCGATATACCTATCTTCTGATCACTTAATTTTCCAATAACAAAACTAGCTTCAATATCTTTGATAGTGAGCAATGCATCTGCACTTTGAGCGAGCATTACATTAGTATATATTTTATCATATGGTGCTACAGATATTACAATATTATCTGATACAGAATAAGAATTGCTAATAATCTCTGCTCTATTTCTAAAATTTTCTATAGGTTCTTTTAAGATAGTTTTTACTTTTATAGGATCTGCTCCACTACTTCTCAAATATGCTGCTGCATCAAAGGTTCTTGATCCTGTTCTGATTGAAAAATTCTGTGAATCTACTACTATTCCTCCAAGCATTATAGTTGCAGAAATAGGCATAATTTTTATATTCTTTGATTGATACTCGATCATTTCGGCAATTAGTTCCGAAGCCGAAGAAGCATAAGGTTCTATATAAGTAAGAAGCGGCTTAGCTATTATATCTTCTCCTCGCCTATGATGGTCTATCACTACTTTCTTATTAGCTTTTGTTAACAATCCTATATCTATTACTCTATCTGGGTCTGAAGTATCCACTATTACTAACGTAGTTTGCATTGTCATTAAATCCCAAGCTTCATCATTTGTAATAAACGATTGTTTTAATGTAGGTTCATTATCTATTTCTAGCATTACTTTAGATATAGTTTCATCTATATCGCTTTCGTTAAGCACTATATAACATTCTCTATTATTTATTTTTGCAAATTCATAAATACCTATACATGCTCCAATTGCGTCAAAATCTGGATTTTTATGACCCATGACGATAATTCTATCACTTTCCTTAATTATATCAGATAATGCGTTAGAAATTACTCTAGCTTTTATTCTAGTTCTCTTTTCTTGAGGATTTGTTTTTCCACCGAAAAGTCTTATAGTTCCATCGACTTCTTTTATAGCAACTTGATCCCCTCCACGTCCTAAAGATAAATCTAATGCTGTTTTAGAAAGTTCTCCCAATTCTGGTAAAAAATCTGTTCCTATACCTACCCCTATACTAAGAGTTATTTGAGCATCAAAGTCTTCTTTTAAATTTCTAACTTCATCAAGAATAGTGAATTTTTCTTTTTCTATTTCTTTTAAATCTTTAACATTAACTAAACCTAAAAATCTATCTTCATCAATTCTTTTTAAGTATATTCCGTATTTTCTAGACCAGTCTGTTAACAAACTAGTTATTTTAGAATCTAGTCTACTAGCAACATAGTCATCCAAATCATCTTTTATTTCTTCATAATTGTCTAAATTGATAGTCATAATTGCAGGTCTAGTGTTTTTAAATTTTTGCATTATAACTTTAATATCTGTTATATCAAAAAAGTAAATATAACCACTATCTTTTTGATAGTTTACTTTATAATATTTATCCCCAATAATGAATTGATTATCTGTAGCTGCTTCTAATCCAAATAAAGACTCTATTTCTGGAATAACTTCTAATATATCTTTACCTACAATATTTTCTAAGCTCAAATGTTTATATATATAATTATTAACCCATTCTATTTTATTATCACCATCTACTATAACTATACCTACTGGAAATTTATTTAATCCTTGCTCAGAAGAATCCTTTATTCTATCTGTTATCTCATTAATGTAAGAATTATTATTTTCTTCTATTTTCTTTCCATACAAATAAATAGGTATAGCTACCCCTACTATTACAACAAGGTAAATAAGAAAGCTAGAAAAATCTTTTATAAATATTAATATAGATCCTATGCATAGTATAGCAACAACAAATATTAAATAAATAATTCCTTTTTTCATACTACTTACCTCCTTGCATCTTTATATAACGTTCACGTAAATTAAACATACTATCAACTAATCCTATCATTTCAAAAATAGGGATAAAAAGATACATTGCTAAAAACAGCAATATTTTAAAAAATGTAGTTAATTTCTTTCCTATAACACTTATAAAGAAAGCTACGGTATTTAATCCATTTAAAACAAAAATCCAACGTGTTATAGCTACTAAATTACTTAAAAGTATAACTATCATATTATATTCATTATTTGGATAGTAAATAGTGGCTATAAATGATAAAAATAACAATATAATGTATGCAATAGTAATTTTTTTTGAGATTGCTAGCGTTCCTAATCTTGGAAAAACAGGTATTACAACTCCATTTCTACCTAGAAATTTCAAAGTGTACTGCGCTAAAATTAAGCTATGAACAACTACACTTATTGCTACAACAGTAGGAAAATACAATTTAATTTCTTCAAAATTTTGTAATAATATGTTTTTATCAACTTCTGGCTGCAAAGCAACTACACTATCTACATAAGAATTAATAAAGTTTTGTATAGAATTTGGATTAAAATTTATATATCCTGATTTTATTAAGATCAATACAAATATAGTTATAGAGGTGAACAAAAAACTAGATATATATGCTACCATCGTTAATTTGGCTACTCTATTTATAAGTGATAAATATACTATTAAAGAAATAAATACATGAAGAAATAGCCAAAAAGAGCTATAAACACCACCAACTAGCCAAGAGAAAACTATACCTGTAGCTGATAATGGAATAAATATTTTTAAACCTTTTGCACCAAACAAATATGTTAGCATAGGCGTAACAATTATTGACGACAATAACCACAAATCAAGAAATGACCCTACAATAACAAACAATATATAAAACATTGTATATATTAGTATTTTATCATTTTGGGGTTTCTTGAAGAAAAATGTTTTGCTTAAAACTATATCTCTTAATTGTGACTCAAAATCGGAAACTTTTTTTGACAATACGTCTGCCTCCTTAACATTTGTATTTGTATAAATTACAAATTAATTATATTTTTATTAGTTATTATACACAATTTTAAATTATTTTTCTAGTTAAGAGCAGAATAACATAACAAAAAAGATATTTTTGAATATAATCTCAAAAATATCTTTTATTATTAATTATCTTTAACTCTAAGCTTAACTAATACCATACTAACAATAGTTAATATTAAAGTTATCAAAAATATTGATTTACTTTGTTCAAAGCCCATTAAACCATTTTTAATATGACGAGCTATCCAAACATACACATAATCTCCATAATAAATGCCTAGCGCAAAAAACGCTTGATAAATACCCATACTAACACTACGGTATTCTCTATCAAAATATTGCATAGCCATAGAAATAAGTATATTATAAACACCACCATAAAAGAATCCGTTTAGTAAATAACTAAAATAAATTATATAAGGATTATTAACATAAAGTACAATGATGAAAAATAATATTGCACAAGAGAATAATAACAATAATGTTTTTTGGATTCCTAATTTTCTAGCGAAATATGTACCTACTAGAATACCTGATATTAACTGCGGAACTGCAAAGACAGTATCCATATAAGCTAACATACCTGCACTCATATTTAATTCTGTTTTACCATAAGTAAGCATATTAGCCCCACTTGTTGAAAATTTAATAAAAGATAACAACAAAGCTAACAAACACATATATATAAAACTTCTATGTGTTAACACTACCTTTACTTTTTCTAAAGAAAATGATTTATTTTTCTCTACATAATCTTTCATTTGAAAACTTAAAATTAATGTTACTACTGCTAAAATACCAGCTAATAACCACATATAATTATAATATTTATATTCTCCAAAAGTAAATAAATATTGGATAGGTGCCGCTATAAACTCAGCTAACAAAGGCGCTGATGACAAAATAGATACAGACACAACTGCTTTATCTTTAGAAAATGTTTCCGAAAAAATAACATTAAACATAGCTAACATTGTAGCTCCTAAACCTAGAGATAAAGAAGAAAAATACAAGGTATTATAACTAGCATTATAAAAGACAGCTATAGAAGAAATTGCTAAAAATAATAACGCTATTTGAACAAAAATTCTTCTCTTTTTAAATATGTCACTCATAAAAAACATAGGTAAACGAAATAGTAAACTCATTAAACCATAAGCTGCTGCTATTTGTGCGGCTAATTCAGCACTTAAAGATAATCCCCCTTGCTCTATAGGAGTTATAGCGTACAGCTTTCTATATGCTCTTATTATACTTAATATAGACCAAAACAAAACTAAAACACTGAATATTAAAATTTGATCTTTTGAAAGTTTATATCTTTTCGTTAAATAAATAACTACTCCTAGTATAAAAAATATCATAAAAAACGAAATTAAAATTTTAATTGCTATCAATCCTTTCTTTAATATATATTTTGCACTTAACAATTATATCATATTTATAAACTTTCTCTAGCATAAAGATTATTGGTTAGAAATTATTTCGTATATTTCTCTTTTAATTAGCTAGTTAATAAAAATTTTTGTATAATTGAGTTAAGGAGGGATAATATGTACTACAAACAAAAATCAGAATTTATTTCTGCTCTTTATAACATTTATTTTAGCAAATACGAATCATTTCAAAAAATTAATTTACTAGACAATATTTTTGATGAATATTTAGCTTACAACGAATATATAAAAGACTTCGAAACAATATTTTTAAATTTAAAAAACTATCTATTAAATAAAGATCCAAAAGATGATAATATATTTATTGATAACAAATTTATTTTAAGAAATAATGGAAAATTATTAAGTATTAAGTATTTACTAAATGAAAAAGTAAGGATAGATATATTAGCCAATTCTCCCTATGTAAATTTAATTATTTTAATCTCAAAAGAAAATAAAAAATTTTTTTGTAAATATTGTGGAAATAATAATCAAAACTTATTTTTTTCATATGATAATAGTTTTAAAAAAGATGTTACGTATTGTAAAAAATGTGCTGACAACATAGTCCATGATAATTTAACTTACCATTTCTCTATTAACTTTCCCATAAAAAACTCTTTAAAGAATTTAACTTTCCCCTCTAAAGCATTAAGTGAAGAACAACAAAAAATTTCTAAACAATTGTTAGAAGCTACAATAGATAATAAACATTCACTAGTTTGGGCTGTCTGCGGTGCAGGAAAAACAGAAATAATCTATGAAACTCTTCTTCATTTTTTAAAACAAAATAAAATTATTTGTATAGCTATTCCGAGAAAAGACATAGTAAATGAGCTAACAAAACGTATAAAAACTGATTTCCAAATAAATATAAATATCGTAACTGGAGATACTAAGCATTTTGACGGTTCCAATTTATATATAATGACTACACATCAATTAGTGCATTATTATAAATTTTTTGATTTAATTATCGTTGATGAGATTGATGCTTTTCCATATAGTGGCAACCAAGTCTTAGAATATTCCCCTCTAAAATCTTTAAAAGAAAATTGTTCTTTGATTTTTTTATCTGCTACCCCTTCTAAAAAGATAAAAAAATCGGTTGATAATATTTTCAAACTTCCTATTAGATACCATAAAAACCTTCTTCCTATTCCTAAAATATCAAAAAGCACCTTAAAAGATAAGGTAATTTTAGACTTCATAAATAATTCTATAAAAAACAATAGACGTGTTTTAATTTTTGTGCCTAAAATAAATATGCTTAAAGAAATAGTGGATTATCTCAAAAAACATTTCAAAAACATTGATTATGTTAGTAGTATAGATCCACACAGAACAGAGAAAATAGACAAAATGTACAATAAACAATTAGACATATTAGTAACCACTACTATTTTAGAACGTGGTGTTACTTTTGATTTTTTAGATGTTATAGTTTTACAGGCTAATCATAAACATTTCACAAAAGAAGCTCTTATTCAAATAGCAGGTCGTGTTGGTAGAAAGGATTATGATCCTAGTGGTAACGTGCTGTTTTGTGTCGAGAAAAAAAATAAGAATATAAAATTAGCAATAAAAGAAATTAAAGCTATGAATTTATTAGCAAAACAAAAAAAATTATGTAGGTGATTATTATGATATGTAAATACTGTTCCAAAAATATAGAAGATAAAATTTCATTTGCAACATTATTCAAAAAAAGAAATATTATTTTATGCAAAGATTGTAACGATAAATTCAATATTTTTTCATTAAAATTAAACGAATATACTCTCTTTTATTTCACTACATACGATAATATTAAGAACGATATTTATAATATAAAATATTACAAAAATATCGAATACTCTAAAAAATTCCGAAGTTTTTTCCAATTATTTTTTAGTAAATATAAAAATTTTGATTTGATTACTATCGTACCATCTAACATAATTAGAGAATCAATACGAGGATTTAACCAAATAGAAATAATTTGTAATATGTGCAATATTTCCTACGAGAAAATATTTTTTTCTAATTATCGTCCAAAACAATCAAAACTACTAACAAGGCGTACTGAACATAATTTCTCTATATTAGATAATAAAATAGAGTTAGTAAAAACAAAAAATAATATTTTAATAATAGATGATATTTTTACTAGTGGTAACACATTAATTTCTTTAGCTAAAGAAATTAAAAAAATAAATTCCTGTGCAAAAATATCATTTCTTACATTAGCTAAATCTTCTCAATGAAACTAGAATTATTGCTATTTTCAAAATATATTGATATTGTTTTCAAAAAATGTTATAATGTAAATATAAAATTAATAGAGATACTTATCTCAGAGTAGATTTACTACTCAATACGGAAGGAGTGCTTACTATGTTAAGATATCAAGTAAGAGGAGAAAATTTAGAAATTACTCAGGCTATTAGAGAGTATGTAGAAACTAAAGTTTCAAAATTAGAAAAATACTTCTCTAATGAAATTGATGCTAACGTATATGCAAATGCAAAAGTTTATAAAAATGGTAACAAAAAAATTGAAGTTACTGTTCCTCTAAAAGGAGTTACACTTCGTGCAGAAGAAAACCACGCTGATTTATATGCAGCTGTTGATTTAGTTGTAGATAAATTAGAGCGTCAAATGAGAAAATATAAAACTAAAATCAATAGAAAGAGCCGTGAAAAAGGATCAGTAGTTGAGGAAATTTTAACTACTGAACTTGAAGAAACTCCTGAAGAAACTTTAGAATTTGTTAAAACAAAAAAAGTTCCTGCTAATGTTATGAGCAAAGAAGAAGCTATATTACAAATGGAGCTTTTAGGTCATGATTTCTTTGTCTTTGTAGATGAAGCTACTGATCAATTCGCTGTTGTTTATCGTCGTAAAGATAATAATTACGGAGTTTTAGAATTAGAAAAGTAATATAAATATAGGATCTAAGCAAAATAATTTTCTTTATAGTACAATATTTGCTTAGGTCCTTTTTTAAAAAAGGAGAAAATATATGAATAACAATCCATTAGCAAATGCCAGAGAACAAATAAAAAAAGCTTGTAATATTTTGGGATATAATGAAGATGTGTATCAAGCGTTAAAAGAGCCGCAAAGATTTATAGAATTAAATCTTCCCGTAAAAACGGATGATGGTAGCACAAAATATTTTACTGCATATCGTTCACAGCATAACGACTCACTTGGCCCTACTAAAGGCGGTCTAAGATTTCATCCACTAGTTACAAGAGATGAAGTAAAAGCACTATCTATTTGGATGACTTTTAAATGTGCTGTTGCTAATCTTCCTTATGGTGGAGGAAAAGGAGGAATAATAGTTGAACCTAGTGATCTATCAGAAACAGAATTAGAAAATTTATCTCGTAGTTTTGTACGCGGTATATATAAGTATATTGGAGAAAAACAGGACATTCCCGCTCCTGACGTAAATACTAACGGAAAAATTATGTCTTGGATGATTGATGAGTACAGCATACTAACAGGTGAACAAGCACTAGGAACATTTACAGGAAAACCTATAGAGTTAGGAGGATCATTAGGAAGAACAGCTGCTACTGGGCACGGAGTTGCATTTAGTGCAAAACTAGCATTAACAAAACTAAATAAAGATATAGCAAATACTACTGCAGCAGTTCAAGGTTTTGGTAACGTAGGTAGTCATGCAGTAAAAACTTTAATAGAATACGGTGCTAAAGTAGTAGCTGTTACAGAGCGTGATGATAATGGCATTCAATATGCAGTTTATCGTGAAGAAGGATTAACCTATGAAGAATTGAAAAATTGTAAAAATAACAAAATTCGTTTCCACTCATTACCTAACACTCAACGATTAACTCTAGAAGAGTTTTGGGCTTTAGATGTTGATGTTCTATGTCCGTCTGCTTTAGAAAATTCTATAGATTCAAAAGAAGCAAAAATCATTAAAGCAAAAATTATATCAGAAGGTGCTAACGGTCCAGTAACTCTAGAAGGTGATAAAGTATTAAATGATAAAGGTATAATTACTATTCCTGATATTCTTGCTAATAGTGGTGGTGTTACTGTTTCTTATTTCGAATGGGTACAAAATCTACAAGGATTCTATTGGAGTGAAGAAGAAGTAGTTACTCGTCAAGACAAAATTATGAAAACAGCGTTCGAAGATATTTGGGAAGTAAAAGAACGATTCAACGTTTCATTTAGAGAAGCTGCTTATATTTATTCAATAGAAAAAATTGTTAATAATATGAAATTGAAAGGAAAAATATAATGATAGTAGAAATAACTAGATTTAGAGTTCTTCCCAATAAATCACAAAAAGTTGATGAATGGTTAGCATTTTTGAATGAAAATATGGAGGATGTTCTGTTAACATTAGACCGTGAAAAAATGTATGTTGAAAATATTTTTAGAGAAACTTTAAATGGTGAAGAATATCTTTATTGGTATAGTATACAAGGGAAAGATGGCGCAGATGTAGAAACATCAGAACATTGGATAGACAAAAAACATTTAGAATATTGGAAAGAATGTATAGACCCTACATTTACTCCTAAGGACTTAACTACCGAAGTCGTTATGATTCCTGAAAGAATAAAAAATAATATGAAATAAGTAGAGATAGAACTGTTACTTACGTTAGCAGTTCTATTTACTTTTATACAATTCAAGGAAAAAGTAATCAATGTATATCCTATACCTCCTTAACATTGAAAATGTTTTATGTTACTTGTATAATTATACTATGATTATTAATATTCTCAAAAAATTTATGGAGGTAAAATATGGAACTAGAAAAATTATCAGAACGAAAAGTAATTCGTGATCCAATACACGGATATATAAATATAGAGTATAAAGTTATTTGGGAAGCAATAGATACAAAAGAATTTCAAAGATTAAGAAGAATCAGACAACTAGGAGGAGATTTTCAAGTATATCCTAGTGCTGAACATTCTCGTTTTACTCATTCATTAGGCGTCTATGAAATAGTTAGAAGAATAGTAAATGAAATAAAATCTTTACAATCAGAAATTAGTGAACAAGATAAAATATCCGTTATGCTAGCAGCACTACTCCACGATATCGGACATGGTCCATTTTCTCATGCTTTCGAAAACAAGTAACTAAACATAGCCACGAGGATTATACTGCAAAAATAATTTTGGGAAATACTGAAATTAATAAAGTTTTAAATAAAGCATCACAAGATTTAGCACATAATGTGGTAGCTATAATACAGCACAGGCATGAAAATGATTTGTTAAATCAAATTGTTTCTGCACAACTTGATGCAGACAGAATGGATTACCTACTTAGAGATTCATATTTCTCAGCAACTAGTTACGGACAGTTTGATCTCGAAAGAATACTTAGAACCTTACGTGTTCGCGAACATTCTAACGGTAAAAAATATATAGTTACCAAAGAATCAGGTATTCATAGCGTCGAAGATTACATTATGGCTCGATATCAAATGTATTGGCAAGTATATTTTCACCCAGTAGCACGTAGTTATGAAGCTATATTCGTTCAGCTATTTACACGCCTAAAAGATATCTATATAATAGATAAATCGTATTTTAGTGATTTAAATTTTATAATTCCATTTTTAGAAAAAAACGAAGTAACAGAAGAAGAATATTATAAACTAGATGAATGTACAATTTTTTATTATTGTAACTTAATTATAGAGAAAAAAGATAAAATTGCTAGCGACTTAGCTAGACGGCTTTTGAATAGAGATTTATTTGAATATGTAGATTATTCCGAAAACAACTTAAACAAAATTAAAAAGATGCTGGCTGAAAAAGGATATTCAGAAAAATATTACTTAAAAATAGAAAATATAGAAACTAGCCCCTACTCTCCTTATCAAGGACAAAAAATATTAATAGCAAAAAATAATAACGAAATAGTTGAATTAGAAAAAGCTAGTACGATTGTAGAATCTATAACTAAAGGAGAAATAAAAAAGGAAGGAACTATATTCTATCCAAAAATAGTATAGATTTCTAATATAATATTAATATAAATTGACTCTACAATAAATGCGAGGAAGATAAAAAGTTCCTCTCATAATTTTTTATCAACATTATTATAACATTAATTTTTATATTTTTATTATAAATAATTATAAAGAAAATTATTATCGTATATTTTTATTTATAGAAATAATATGTATAATATACATTTTTAATCATTAATTTTAATTTCAACTACATAATAAAAAATAAATATGGGAAGCGAAAATTCGTTCCTCATATTTATTTTTTATAGGTTACTTTTTAAAACTTCTATTAACATAGGATTTGCTACAGAATTTTTCGTATCTTCTCCTAGCAAATACTCTAATATTGCATATCCAAATAATAGAGCCACTGCCGGACCTTGAGCAGTTATTACATTATCATCGACTACAACCGCTTCTTTATCTGAATACTCTTTATAATCAATTTTACTATCAAATCCTGGATAGCAAGTTACTTTCTTATCTTTTGTAATACCTGCTTGATTAAGAACTATAGGAGCAGCACACATAGCAGCAACTAAACGTTTTTCATTATGCATTGTTTGGAAAAATTCTATAATTTTAGAATTATTTTTTAAATGCTCACTACCTGGCATACCTCCTGGAACTACAATAGCATCATAATCTAATATATTAACGATATCACTAATTTTTTTATCTATTATTATACTTACATTGTGAGAGGTAACTATTTTCTCCTGATCGTTTGCACTTATTAAATCAACTTCTACTCCACCTCTTCTCAAAACATCTAGCGGAGCTATTATTTCTAATTCTTCACTACCATTTTCTACAAAAAAAGCTAATTTTTTAGTCATATTATTTCTCCTTGTTATTTTTTTCAAACCAAGATATAGCATACGGACAAGTTGCTTCAAGTTTTATATTATTTTCGTTAGCATATTCTACTACTGCGTTCATTAATTTTCCTGCTATACCTTGACCACGATACTCTTCATCTACATAAACTTTTGTTATGACGTGTATATTATCATATTTCTTAGGAAATAATAAAAATATTTTTGCACCGTCTTCACTATTTCCAAAATATAACTTATCTTGAGTTTTGTTTACTTTAAATTCCATAAAATTGTTCTCCTTAAAATTTTTTACCATATAACAAAAATTGTTCTAATTTTTTTCTGTCTTTGTCAGACATTCTTATATGACGATTTTGTAATTTATTTCTATTGTGTTTTTTTGCATCATTTGACACTTGACTCTTCCTATCATACAAATCTTTTATAAATCTATGACAATCCCTAAGTATAGCACCGTACCCTAATGCACTATCTCTTTCTGCTCTATCATCACTTACTACAATAACATCCACAAAATGATTTACATAAAGTTCCCTAGTTTTACTCTCTATCCATTGATCTGCTTTCTCTCCTGTCTTTGTATAAACTATAAAGATAGGATAATCCTCTTTAATATATTCTTTATTTCTACTTTGATATGCATCAAAAACACAATATACTTCATAATTGTTTCCCGAGGCATACTCTTTTAAAATATCTACTAATATATCTCTTTCTGTAGAAAATGTAGAACTTTTTATTTTATTATATTCTTTCATTTTAAATAATAAATTATAACCATCTATTATTAAATATTGCTTCTTCAAAACATCACATTCTCTCTAATATTTTTTATCATTATATCATACTAAAAAAATTTTATCTATAAAGATAATATCACAAAATTATAAATGTATTTCTACTTAATTCATACAAATGAAATATTTTTTATTAAATATAAGCTACTTTTTTGTATTCATTTTCAAAATATGATATATTAGCAGTACGGGAGTCTGTGAACAGTCTGAGAGGAAACTTTTTTTGTTTCGACCGAACCTGATCTAGGTAATGCTAGCGTAGGTATTAAGGAATCATAAGACATTACAACACTTCCATCAAGTATCTTACTTTAGGAAGTTTTTTTATTTACTAAAAAATTATCTATCGTACAGATAAATAATTTTAATATTAGGAGGAGTTTATTGATAAAACATTTTATTTATAAATATATAGAATTTTTCACTATAATTTTTCTATTATTACTTTGGCAAATTACCGGTTATTTGGAACTATTACCTAAATTTATAATTCCAACTCCAATAGAAATATTAAATGCTTTTTTTCGAGATTACAAAGAATTAATCTTTCATAGTAAAATAACTATCATCGAAGCAATTTTGGGATTAATGTCCGGAATCGTAATAGCAACTATGCTCGCTATTATTATGGATTTATTCAAAATCTTGAACAGGGCTATCTATCCAATATTAGTAATAAGCCAGACCATTCCAACTGTTGCACTAGCTCCTATTCTTGTTCTTTGGTTAGGTTATGATATGACACCTAAAATAGTGTTAATTACATTAACTACAACATTTCCTATCGTTATTAGCATGTTAGACGGCTTTAGAAACGTCGACAAAGATACTACTAATCTTCTTCAAATTATGGGAGCTAATAAGTGGCAAATATTATTACATCTAAAACTTCCATCTAGTCTACCCTACTTTTATGCAGGACTTAGAGTAAGTGTTTCTTATTCTTTTATAGCTGCCGTTGTAGCTGAATGGTTAGGAGGGTTTGAAGGATTAGGAGTTTATATGATTCGTTCCAAAAAATTATTTCAATACGATACAATGTTTGCCATTATTATATTAATATCGTTTATAAGTATTTTTAGTATGTATTTAGTTAAAATAAGTGAGAAAAAATTTATTAAATGGAAATATATAGGAGAAAACAATGAAAAAAATAATTTATAGCATAGTAACAATTATATTAATGTGTACTTTAGTTGCATGTCAAAACAAAGAACAATCTTCTAATCAACTCAAAAAAGTTGATTTCATACTAGATTGGGCTCCTAACACTAATCATACTGGACTATACGTAGCTAAAGAAAAAGGATATTTTAAAGAAGTCGGTATTGACTTAGATATAAAAATGCCTCCTGAAGATAGCTCTTCAGACCTTGTAATTAATAATAAAGCACCATTTACTATCTACTTCCAAGATAGTATGGCTAGCAAGTTATCAAAAGGAGCAAATATAACAGCAGTTGCTGCAATTGTCGAAAACAACACATCAGGAATAATATCAAAATCTAGCGAAAATATTACTTCTCCAAAAGATTTAGAAAACAAAAAATACGGAACTTGGAACGATCCAATAGAGTTAGCAATGATAAAAAATATAGTAGAAAATAATGGTGGAAACTACGATAATATCAAATTAGTTCCTAATAGCGATAGCAATTCTATAACTGCTATAGAAAACAATGTATTTGATGCATCTTGGATATATTACGGTTGGGACGGAATTATGGCTAAGCATCAAAATATTAATACAAACTTCTTCTATCTAAAAGACTATAACCAAAATCTTAACTATTATTCCCTTATAATAATAGCAAATAATGATTATTTAAAAAACAATAGTGAAGAAGCGAAAAAAATTATACAAGCTATAAAAAAAGGCTATCAATATGCAATAGATCATCCAGAAGAAGCGGCAGAAATTCTTATAAAACATTCACCTGAACTAAGTAATAAAAAAGAGTTTATTATAGAATCTCAAAAATATTTATCACAACAATATGCTACTAATAAAGAAAAATGGGGGGAAATAGATCCAGCTAGATGGAGTAACTTCTATAAATGGGTTAACGAAAATAATATAACAGAAACAAAGTTACAAGAAAGTAGCGGATTTACTAACGAATACTTAAACTAATGAACATACTAAATATAACTAATCTTACTTATAGTTACGATAACAATAATATTATAAAAGATATAAACATTCATATAAATAAAGGGGAATTTATCTCAATTGTAGGAACTAGTGGCGCTGGAAAATCAACAATATTTAATATTATAGCGGGAATAATTCCTATACAAGAAGGTAACATAGAAATCAATAACGATAAAGATTTTGTAGGTAAAGTTAGCTATATGCTACAAAAAGATTTGTTAATAGAACATAAAACAGTCGTAGAAAATATTGCTTTGCCACTTATAATCAATGGAGAAAATAAAAAATTAGCATTAGCGAAAGCTACTATACAATTAGAAAAATTCAAGCTTGATGATTATAAAGATAAATTTCCTAAACAACTAAGCGGAGGAATGAGACAACGTGTAGCCTTACTTAGAACTATGATGTTGAAAAAAGAGATATTTTTGCTAGATGAGGCATTTAGTGCTCTGGATGTAATAACTAAAGAAGATATTCATAATTGGTATTTAAACATCCACAGACAATTAAAATTATCATCATTATTAATTACTCACGATGTTGATGAAGCAATAAAACTTAGCGATAGAATATATATTCTAAGAGACAAGCCTGGTCAAATAACCGATGAAATAATAATAAAATTTGACGAAAATAAAGATATAGATTATCAAAAAGTTCTATATAAAAAATTAATTATAGAAAAATTAAAAATGTGATTCAAGAAAGCTACTAATATTAAAATAAAGGCATCTTCAAAATAAATTAAGTATATTTTGAAGCTGTCTTTTATTAATTATTTTGCAATGTGATGTTACATTAAAATTTTTTATACAAAGTACATCACTATATAATTAACTTTTCTTTTATGTGATTAACTATTCCCACTATATTATTTATAACAATATTTCTTAACTTTTAAATTAACAATTAGAAATATATTAACCTTACAACTAAATTTTATAATAAAATAAATTGGTTATTAATCTATGCTTATAACCTTAAAATATTGTTTTTATCAGCAATAATTGCATATTATAATATTTTAAAAATTACTGGAATTATATTTTAAAATTTTTCTGTTATATTATCAAAAAAGTATAGATTTTCATTTAACAATATGCTAAAATTAAAGAAAGAAAGCGTTTGATAGTTAAGGAGGAAGTATTGTGTTATTAATAATAAAAAAAACGTTGCATTATATTAAATATTTTCGTGCAACTTTATTTAGAAATATAAACAATGCAAACTATATTACTATTTATAACGCATCTGAACTCACCTCAAAAGATATATATAACATTATTTATAATATTTAAAAAATTTTTTGAGGTGAAAACATGAACGCAGTAAATATATTATTAATTTTAGTAGCTCTAGGAGGAGTTTATTGTTTATTCAATATAGTAACAGATGTTATCAAGAACAGAGATAACTTAGGAAAAGGCAATCCTATCGTAGGTATTATAATCGGTTTCGTTACAGATTTCTTTGATACTTTAGGAGTTAGTAGTTTTGCATTAACTACATTACTATTTAAAGCAACAAATTACTTGGATAACGATAGACAATTACCTGGAACACTTAACGTTGCTCATACTATTCCTACAATATTTGAAGCATTCCTTTTTATTCAGGCAGTAGAAGTAGAACCTGTTACAATGTTCTCACTAATTGCTGCAGCTGTTTTAGGTTCTATCTTAGGTGCACGAATTATTACAAAATTTTCTGAGAAAAAAATTCAAACTACTATGGGTTATTGTTTATTAGTAACTTCGCTACTTATGGCAGCTAAACAAATGGGATGGTTATCACTATTAAGTACAGGAAATACAGCCATAGGACTTGTAGGTATATCCCTAGCTATTGGTATTGTTGGTAACTTTATATTTGGCGCTTTAATGATGGCTGGCGTTGGTCTTTATGCTCCTTGCTTAGCTATGGTATCTATATTAGGTATGAATCCTAAAGCTGCATTCCCTATTATGATGGCTTCTTGCGCCTTACTTCAAGCTATATCATCAAGACCATTTATTAAAGCTAATATGTATTCTAGAATAGCTACAATTACTATTATAATTGGAGGTTTAGCAGGAGTCTACGTAGCATTTAATATAGTAAAAAATATGCCTTTAGATTATATTATGTGGCTAGTTATTGTTGTAGTAATCTATACTGGTATTTCTATGATTATAAAAGGTAGAAAACCTTTACCAGTGAATAAATATAATGTAACTCACTAATTTGTTAGTGGAACTAATGGAAAAGATTTACCTCAAGAGTTAGTTGATCGTACTCCTAACAATATAACTGATAAAGTCAATGGTGATGTTGTTAAGCCTAGTAACTTTGATAATTCTAATTACATAGATAATGTCAACGATGGCGTTTGGTCTTTTGTTAAATGGGACAAAGATTCAGTTACTATCAATAAACAAAATGAAACTTTTGTTGGTACTTGGGTATTTACTGCGAATAAATACAATGTAACTCACGAATTTGTTAGTGGAACTAATGGAAAAGATTTACCTCAAGAATTAGTTAACCGTACTCCTAACAATATAACTGATAAAGTTAATGGTGATGTTGTTAAGCCTAGCAACTTTGATAATTCTAATTACATAGATAATATCAACGATGGTGTTTGGTCTTTCGTTAAATGGGATAAAGATTCAGTTACTATCAATAAACAAAATGAAACTTTTGTTGGTACTTGGATATTTAATGCAAACGAATATAAAGTAAATTATCAATTTGTTAGTAAAACTGAAGGAGAAGAACTTCCAGATACAGTTAAATCACTTTTACCACAAGATAACAACACATACAAAAAAAATAATGTTGTTACAACAAAACAAGATAAATTTAATGATGTTGTAGTTGAAGACGGAAAATGGGTATTCATTTCTTGGGATAAAAACTCTGATACTATCATAAACAAAGATATTACATTCACTGGTTATTGGGAATTTATAAAAAATTCTGATAAACCGAAACCTGAGCCAAAACCTGAACCGAAACCTGAGCCAAAACCTGAACCAAAACCTGAACCAAAACCTGATTCAGAAGAACAGAAATCTAATTCACAACCTAAAAAGGATTCTAAAAAATTAGTAAATACAGGGGAAACTTCTAGTTCTGCTACGACTGTAGGATTACTAACATTATTACTTTCGGCTATTTTAGGATTTAGAAAAAAGAAAAATAAATAAACTAAATATTAAAAAATACACCTCTGCGAGGTGTATTTTTATTATTAAAATTTTTGTATATTAATTATATATCGATGTTCTAAAATCATTTGTTTGGCGAAGATATGCACTATAAATTCTAGAATTAAGTAACTGAACCCAGCTAGCAGGAGAATGACTAGTTGTACGGTCTATATTCTCAATATCTTTAGCCATAGCTTCATCAACTAAACGTTGAAGTTGCTCAAATGAATTTATAGTAATTTGTTTAGTAGAATTTGATACTCCTAATTCATATTCAATAGTTATCGGTTTTAAGCGATCTATTTTATTAATACGTTCTTTATACATATCTTTTTTGAAATCTGCCCACGAAGTATATTCATTACCAAATACTTTTTCAAATACTAAATCATCTGTAACTAATCCTACGTAGCGTCTAAACCACCCAGACCATGTTCTTTCTCCTGAATCAAAAGCTTCTTTTGCAAGCATATTAGATGCATAAGGTAAAAATCCTTCATTGTATCCTTTAGCTCCAATCAATTCAAATGCCATACGTTTGAACATTAAGTCCCCTGGAGCTCCATTACTGTTGGCAAGTGCTGAATAAATCGGGGAGAATAATGAAGCAGTGTAGTATCCATTTCTTTTAAGTTCCGTGTTATCAGCACTACCTCGACGATTTATTATATCTTTATCCACTAAATCATCTATTGTTGTCAACGAATTTACTTCATCATCTGTTAAAGGACGAATAATGTTACTAGCGTGCGTTAGCTTTCCATCTCTATCTTTAACATATTTATTTTCTATTTTTCTTAGCCATTTCTTTTTAACTTCTGAATTTTGTTTTAATGTTGCTTGCGCTTCAGCATATTCTAATGTATACATTACATCAAACATTCTATGGACATATTCATTAAGATCTTCCATACTTTGATATCGTTCAGAAGGATTTGCTGTATGATACCTATCTCTTGCGTCTTTATATTCATCATAATTGAACATAGTATTAAGACCCAAAACAGCATGGTTTCTACTATCTGTTGTCTCAAAAAGTCCCATAGCAAATAATTCTGCTCCTAGCCCTTCTCGTCTACCTTTTCCTTCAAAATAAATTTTACCGTCAAAGTTATGTGTCATTTCATGTGTAAATGTTGCAGCCCCTGATGAATCTAACATTCTATAAGCAACAAAATTAACTACCTCTCCATTAGCATAAGCGGCTAGTCCATTGTTTTTGTAATACCTACCTACAGGACCAAAGAATTGCTGAATAGACGCATCTTTATCATGTAATGTTCTCCAACTTCCACCTTTTCCATCATTTGCATATTGGAATCCATCATACACTAAAATATTTGAAAATAGTTTATCTTTTGATTCTGTACTTAATATCTTATACCAAAAATCTAAATGATCTCTTTGCCAAATTGACGCTTGATCAACTTTTCCTCTAACATATGATATAAGATTGCTATCTTTAGGAACAGAATTTTTATATCTTTCATAACCACCAAAATTCAATGTAGATATATTTGAGATTACATAAACATTCTCATCTTCTGCTGTTAATAAAGGAAGTAACATTTGTTTATATTTCCAACTATTACTCGCTATTCTATCATAAACACCAATAGAATACTTATTATTTTTTTTACCATAAGCCTCTTCTTGTTTTTGCCTAGTTTCTGGAACTGATGATAATGTTTCTACTATGTATGCTTTACTATTTTCTTTTAACCATTCATTATTATTTTTATTTGGCAAAAATAGTTCTCTATATGTTTCTACATAATCAAATAAATTATTAAATCCTTTCGAACTTCCAATAATATTACCAAAAGTAGATACATTAGCACTAGCTTTTAGAATATCAAATCCAGAATTACCTAAATTAATAATATGATCTAATGTAGAACTACTATTTTTACCGAAAAAGTCTAATTTATAAGACGATAAATCTTTAATATTAATATTATTATAATTGATATTATACCATCTATTTAAATATGATAGACCGAGCATTAGCGGTGTTGCATTATCTTTAATTTTAGAGATAATTGAATCTTTAACAGCTCTATCAGGTGTATTGATTGTTGAGTCAGCCGACAAAACTTTACGCAACTCTTCTGTTATATTATTTTTAACAATATCAAATGTTTTTTCTAAATATAAATCATTTAATGATTTTGTAGTATCATTTTCTATTTTCAAAGTTCTACGTACGTCTTCAGAATTAAACTCTATTGCTGATAATATCGGAACAACTTCATCAACAATTTCTTTATAAGAGTTTAGGAACATTTCAGGTGTATATAGCAAATTAGTACCTTGTATATAATATTCAGCAATTTTATTATTTTTAAAGTCTTCTTTATAACTTAAGTCAACATAGTCAATTGTATTGTCTGCATAATGAAGCATTAGTTTATTTATAGATACTTTATTTGTGTTTACATCGATTATAACTTTATTATCTACCATAGGAACAGCATCCACTAATTCTACTTTAGATAATTTATGTTCAGCAGAAAGTTTATTACCTAACTCTACTATATATTCTTTGTTATAAAACGGTAATAATTTCTCTATATTTTTATACGCAATATTGCGATTTTCTTCTGCTCCATCTACATTTTGATAATTTACTTTATAAGAATTTAGTAATGTAACATTAGAATTTTGATTTTTAGGAATATAAAATTCTGCATTTGATTTATATTTACCTTGAGAATCCTGAACAAGTTCTGCTACCGAAACTGTAACTTTATATAATGAAACTCCATCTTTCTCTGTTTCAGTTATAGACTCAATAGGTAGATTAATATCTTTATTTTCTAGTGATTTTATTTTAATAAAATAATTATCAAGATTTGTAGGAATAGAGTCTAAATAATCTTTTCGTTGTAAACCGCTGCTATTTTCCTCGTAAAGTTCAACAGTATTTATATCCTTAAATTCTATTTTTTTATATTCTAAAAGTATATCTTTAGTACTTGTTTGTAATTTTGTTTCATTTCCATTTCCTATATTATAAGTTAATTGTGTTTTTAATGTGTAATTTGTAAAATATTTTAATTCATCAATAGTTAACGGATTAGTAATATCAGTAATGTCTACTTCTTTTATCAATTCATTTTCTCTATAAACTAATGCTTTAGCTGACACATAGGCCTTGTCATTATCATTTAATTTATAATTAACAATTATTGATTTATTATTTTCATCTTTTATAACAGAATCAATATTTAATGTAGGTACAGTTTTCAACCTCTCTTTCGTTCCTACTCTTACTATTTCTGTTGTTGGTTCTGTTCTTTCTATCGTAGGTTGATTCGCTGTTACTTCTCCTGTTTTTGTATTAAGTTCGTATGTAATCGTTGTTTTCTCTACTCCATTTACTCCAGCAACAGCTACTTCTCTTTCATCTACATATAAATTATTGTCTACTCTTTCTTCTGTTGTATACGGTATTTCTTTTGTTGTTACTGTCGGTTCTGTTCCTACTTTTATTATTTCAGTTGTTACTTGTTTTGTTTCTGTTTCTTTTTTAATTTCGTTTGTTCTTGCATCTTTAACTATCTCTTTTTCTCCGTTAATTCCTGCTTGAACTGTTGTACTTGTTCCGTACGCTAAATTATCATCTCTTTGGTATTCTGTGTCATACACCACTGGCTCTTTTGTTATTACTTCTGTTGCTTTCGTTCCTACTCTTACTATTTCTGTTGTTGGCTCTGTTCTTTCTGTCGTGGGCTGGTTAGCTGTCACTTCTCCTGTTTTTGTATTAAGTTCGTATGTAATTGTTGTTTTCTCTACTCCGTTTACTCCAGCAACATCTACTTTTCTTTCATCTACATATAAATTATTGTCTACTCTTTCTTCTGTTGTGTACGGTATTTCTTTTGTCGTTACTGTCGGCTCTGTTCCTACTTTTATTATTTCATTTGTTACTTGTTTTGTTTCTATTTCTTTTTTAATTTCATTTGTTCTTGCATCTTTAACTATTTCTTTTTCTCCGTTAATTCCTGCTTGAACTGTTGTCCTTGTTCCGTACGCTAAATTATCATCTCTTTGATATTCTGTATAATAAGGAATTTCTTCTCTTACTATTTCTGTATTATCTGTCTCTTCTGGTAGAACTGGTGCTGGCTTACTATCTTCTTTATTTATTACTTTTGATTCTTCTGAATCATTTATTATTTCTTTATTATTTTCCAAAATATTATCATTTGCAACTTTAATATACCCTATATATTTATAATTAGGTATATTAGCAGGTGCTGGTAATGTGTTACCTTTTTCTACATCATAAAATTGATTATATTGAGATAATAATTGACTATAAATAGCCATTGACTCAGGAGACAATATTGTACTTCCTAAAGTAGTTATTAAAACTATTGATGTTATTTTTCTTCTACCTTTTTTAATAGCAGCTACAGCAACAACTAAAAATAAAATACTTGCAGAAGCTATAATAGCATTTAAACCATTAGTTATTCCTGTATTAGGCAAAGTTTTTCCAATATTTTCTGGACGATAAACTAAATAATAAGTTTCTTTATCATTTTCACTTACTTTTGGTAATTCTTTAATAATAACCTTCTTTTCTTCATCTGTAAGTTCGTCTTCACTAACATACTTATAATCTACTGAACTACTATCTTTAGCTAGAGATACATTAGGATTAGCAGATAGTAAAAATATACTAGCTATTGATGTCGATACCAAACCTACCGATAACTTCCTTAAAGAGAAAAGTTGAATTCTATCTTTTTCCATAAAATAATCTCCTTATTTATATTTCAATATTACAACTTAATTATATCATAATTAGTAAATAAAATTAATTATTAATTACCATTAAACCTTTTTATAAATAGTTTATTATTAATATTTTATATATTACTTATAAAGTTATGTTTTTTGTATAGAATTTTTATAAATGTATAATTAAATTTAATAGATATATTAAAATATCCCCAACCTATTTTTTAGGTTGAGGATATTTTTGTTTACTTAGTTTAATAACTTTTAATCTTTATCATTGTATTTACATCTACCCGTTTTTTCAAAAAATTTCTCAGCAGAGGTTTTGGTAGGGTTAATTTAAATAAAAATTAATAATAACAGTTTATTTAAAATTTACAATTCTATGAAAAGAATGGTAATTGTGTCTGATTTTGAGATTTTTCAAACAATCCTAGCTTTAAATAAGTTGCATCACATAAAGAATTAAAACTTGCTAAGCCCGACAAATTATAATTTAACAAGCCTATACTTGTTCTTGTTACGATTTTCTTTTAATAATAAATGCATTGTCTGCTTTTTCAAAGTTTAGTTTAGGATAATAATTCATGGCAGAATTTGATGAAAGTAGTATTAACGATACTTTTTCTCCTATATGCTCTCTCACTTTTTCTATGAGTATTTTTCCAATACCTTGTTTTTGATAATCTTTTTTTACTGCTAAATCTGAAAGATAACAGCAGTAACTAAAGTCTGTAACACATCTTGCCAGTCCTATCAGTTCTCCATTATCATAAGCAAAATAGATAAGATTTGCATTTTCAAACATAAATTTTATGCGTTCTTTTTCTTTTGTAGGTCTTATTATACCTGAACTTTCAAATACTTCAATTATTTTTTCTATATCAAAACTTCTTGCAATCTTGTAAGTTATCATATTTTTCCTTTCTTTATAGATTTGTTCTAATTCTATTTTTTATTTATATTCTAACGTCTCTAAACAACCTTCTTTTAAAAATTCTTTGTTACCAATGCTTCAAACTCTGATTTATTAAGATCCAAGATATTTAATATATATTTTACATAGATTCCATTTGTTCCACAAAATTGAAAAACATCCCAATTATTTATATCCCATAGCTAAATAAAAATTATAGGACATATAATATTCTTTGTAGTTCCCCATCTACACAGTCTTTACCTGTGATTATATGTATACCTAACTTCCTTGTCATAGCTTCATATAAACTTCATTAAATACCGAATACTATATATTTTATTTCTAAATACATCAAGAAATTATGCAAGGAAAATCAATATAAAATTTTCAAAATAACTACCTTTAAAATATCATTTTTTATATTTTAAAATATTTATTTAAGTTTCCACAAGAGGTGGTGCTTATGTTTGTAGGTTCCCTATTATATGAAAGGAGTAGCAATATTTGTCTTTATTTAAGATAATTCAAACTATTATTAATTGGCTTTTGGTCAATAGATGTAGATAAAGTTTTTTAAATTTTTTTCAACAAAATATATTTGTTATTTTATTACCATTCGATTGCTAACGCATATTAGTATTTCCTTACAAATAATATAGCTTATTGCCTACAATACTGATTTTAGCAGGGTTTTTGGCAGGGAGATTTTTCATAAATTTTTCATTATAGATAACAAAAATAATCATCTTTAAAACGGCTCTCCTTTTATATTCTATTCTAACATATTTATTTTTATTTAGAAATTATTTTAGAGATATTTCTTTAAATTAAATATCTCTTTTTGCTAACTATTTAATATTTAATACACTTGACAATAACAGTTTATTTAAAATTTACATTATGATATAATCTAACCAGAGAGAAGTTTGTTAGACTTTGTCTAACGCTAAAGATTGGTGGCTACTTTTATTTTTATGGAGGTGATGCCTATGGGCTTATTCACTAAAATCTATGAAAGGAGTAGCGATTGTGTCTGCATTTGAGATTATTCAAGTAATCATTAGCTTTAATATGTTTATTATTGCTTTAATTACTTTAGTAATCCTTGCTATGAACAATAAAAAATAACCATCTTTAGTTACTTTGACAGGTAGTAAGATGATTATTTTCTAATTATTTTATTAAAGTCACCGTCTTTAAAACGGCTCTCTTTTTATATCTTCATTTTAACATATTAGTTTCTATTTAGCAATTATTTTAGAGATATTTCTTTAAACGAAATATCTCTTTTTGTTACCTACCTATTAAGTTTATTGTTAAATCTTCTTCGTACATTTTGTTAGTACTAGGATATAAGGTTATTACAGTAACTATTTTCTGACTATTATCCCAAACTTTCTTTAAATAGTATATATCTTTTTTGTCTTTTGATTCTCCTATTTGTCTTTTTTAGGTATACCCATAGTAGTCTTTTGTGCAAAAAATAGTCGTAACCTTAATGTTAAGGTTACGACCATAAATCTAATTAATTAAAATTGCGTAATACGTTCTTTTTCAAACACTAATGAGTTTTCTAGTAATTTTGCTAAGTCTCCTACATTTTGTTCTGCTAGATATTCCATATATTCAGCTCTGTTTTCCTTAGAGATGATAAGCGGAGAGTTTAAATATTTTATACCTAAATAGAGTATAATAAGACGTCCACATCTACCGTTACCATCACTGAAAGGGTGTATTCTTTCAAATTGAATATGTGTATCCGCAATAATTTCTAGTATTTTTTTTTCTCCTTTAGCGTTATCAAGTCTATAATTAGTATTATCTATCCATTGATGTACCAAGTAAGGTGTTTCACTTGGTGCTGCAGTTTGAAATTCTGCACCGACTATTGCATTTTGACTTGATTTAAAACTACCTGCATCGTGTTGAAGCCTATCTACTAAATATTTATGCATATCTAGTATTAAATCTATATTTAGTTCTTTGTTATTCTCTATATTGTTAAATAGATATTCAAAGGCTTGTTTGTGATTTTCTATTTCGTAAAATTCTCTTATCCCTTTGCGTGAACTCGGCAAAGTATTTTCTAGGATAATAGATACTGTTTCTGGTAATGTTATTGTATTTCCTTCAATTGCACTAGAGTTATAAGCTATTCTAATGAGTATGTCGTTTAGATAATCTTGTGTATATTTCAAAAACTGCTCACCTTCTTACATTGTAAATTTTTCTTATCAGCAGGGTTTTTGGCAGGGAACTATCTTCTCTAAAGTTTATTTTTATTCTCTTTAGTTTTTCATAATTCCTTTTATTTCATTATTTTAAATTTTTTGTTAGTTTGTTATTTTATTCCCATTCTATCGTGCTTGGTGGCTTAGATGTTATATCGTAGACTACTCTATTAACGTGAGCAACTTCGTTTACTATTCTAGCTGATATTTCTTCTAGTACATCAAACGGAATTTTTGCCCAACTAGCAGTCATTCCATCTATACTAGTTACAGCACGAACAACTACTGTATAATCATAAGTACGAACGTCGCCCATAACGCCTACAGAACGAATATCTGGAACTGCTGTAAAGTATTGCCAAACTTCACTTTGTAGACCTCTCTTGGCTATAACTTCTCTTAATATAAAATCACTATCTCTAACTATTTGTAGTTTTTCTTCTGTAACTTCACCTAGCACTCGAATACCTAGTCCAGGACCTGGGAAAGGCTGGCGCCAAACTATTTCGCGTGGTAGTCCCAATGCTTCTCCTAATGCACGAACTTCGTCTTTAAATAATGTGTTTAGAGGCTCAATTAACTCAAATTTCATATCTTCAGGTAATCCACCTACGTTATGGTGAGATTTAATTGTTTGAGCATTTTTTGTTCCTGATTCAATAACATCTGTATAAAGAGTTCCTTGAGCTAGCCAAGGTACATCATCTAATTTTGCACATTCTTCATCAAAAACATAAACAAATTCGTTACCAATAATCTTACGTTTTTTCTCTGGATCAGAAACTCCTTTTAATTTTGACATAAATCTTTCTTTTGCATCAACCTTAATAAGATTCATATCAAATTTTTCTCCGAAAGTTTCCATTACTCCTTCAGCTTCACCTTTTCTAAGCAATCCGTGATCTACGAACATACAAATCAATTGATTTCCAATAGCTTTATGTAATAATGCTGCTACTACAGAAGAATCTACACCACCTGATAAAGCACATAAAACTTTATCATTTCCTACTTGTTTACGAATTTTTGTTATATTTTCATCAATAAAGCTTTGCATAGTCCATGAATCAACACATCCACAAACATTTCTTACAAAGTTTTCTAGTAAATTATTACCATAGACAGAGTGGTTTACTTCTGGATGGAATTGGAAACAATAAAAATTTCGTGAAACATTTTCTGCAGCAGCTATAGGACAGTTTTCACTATTAGCTACATTCCTAAATCCTTCTGCTAATTCAACAACTTTATCTGAATGACTCATAAGTACATCTTGAGTTAAAGGTGTTCTTTTAAATAGAGTAGCACCTTCTTCCACATTGATAGGCTGTGTTCCATATTCTCTACTAGTTGCAGATTCTACTTTACCACCTAATTTGTGTTGCATAAGTTGCATCCCATAACAAATACCTAATACAGGTATCCCTAATTCAAATATTTCATCATCTACTGTCATTGAATTTTCTTCATAAACAGAGTTAGGTCCACCAGACAAAATTATCCCTTTTGGATTCATTTCTTTAATCTTCTCAATAGATATATCATTATCATGCAATTCAGAATAAACACCTAATTCTCTAACACGCCTCGTTATAAGTTGATTATACTGACTACCAAAGTCAAGAACTAAAATAAATTCACGTTTCACGTAGATCCTCCTAAAATTTCATTTGATATTATTGTATTAAATAACGTCTAATTAGATAAATTAACACAGTTATTAAATGTAAAAGTCATATAAGATTTTGAAATCTATAATTATTACCTTATAATTATATCAATAATGTAATATAAAAACAACAACTTGACAAATTAAAATATATTAATTTGCTCCTTAAACCGAACATTTTAATTTTAACATATAAAATTTAAAAAGATACTTTCGCATAGTAAAGTACCTTTATATAAAACTTCATATTTAATTAAAATTATTATTAGTATATACTATATTTTTTATTGAATAAAGCTATTAAAATACTAGGAAATAAAATTAATAATGATAGCTCCCATCCAAATACTTCGTAAGCCAGAAAAACAGGAACTATTGTTAACCTAGCACTTGTAGCAAACATTAATACATATCCTAACGCAGCAAAAATAATGACAGGTAAGTCTAACATAGTAGCATAACAATAACCTACTAATGATCCTATGGCAAATAAATTAGTAACTTCTCCTCCACTAAATCCTATACCCGTACAAAGTATCGTTAGCAAAAATTTTAAAATAAAATCTTCATACATAAAATAATAACTACCATTAAATATATCATTAATAAAAGTTGTTCCTAATGAGTTATATCTTCCCTCTGTAACAATAATTATCGTAAATATACTAAATAGAATAAGATATGTATATTTAAAATTTTTTACTTGCTTCCTAAATAATGTAAATAAAATCGCTAAAACAATCAAAATAATTTCAAAAATAAATACTTTCAAATAATTTAAACTAAGAAAAAAAGATTTATCAACGTTAATAAAAGTATAAAATTTTTCAAGACCTAAAGATAAAGATACCCAACTAGCATAATAAGAGAAAATAATATACCAAAAAACATTAAAAATTGTTTCTTTAATTTTCTTTTTCTGCCATAATAATTCTAAAACAAAAACTACTGCAATCAAATAACTATGAAATAAAGCAGCAAATCCGCACATCATACCTAATCTTATCAAAAAATTCTTTTCTTCAAAGTTAAAAAATTTATTATTCCCAAAGTTGCTCCCAAATGCTCCACCAATTTGAACGGCAACACCCTCTCTACCAACACTCATACCACAAAGATGAGCTAACAAAGTATTTATAATTATTGTCGGAATAAAAATTTTAGAAACCTTTTTATATTCATTACCTATAAAATAAGGTATGCTAATATTTGCTTTTACTAATTTATTACTAAACTTTGTAAATAAAAATATAGGTATTAAAAAAAGTAGTAATATCAGATAATTGTTCTGGTTAAAATCAACAATTTTTAATAAAATTTGCCCGAAGTAAGAACATATTACAGCTATTAGGGTAACTTGACAAAAGCTATAAGCCAGTAATCTAATATTCATAAAATCCTCCACTCAAGTAAAATATTTAATATAATAATAGATTATCTACCTTTTTGTTTAAAGCTAAAACCTTCACCCATAACATCATGAACATTATTAATAGTAACAAATGCCGTTTCATCTATTGAATAAATAATTTCTTTTAATTCTTTAATTTCCCTTAATGATACTACACAATATCCGACATTCATATCCTTTCTAGAGAATACACCCTCGCCTTTTAAAAAAGTCATACCTCTTTCTAACTTGGCGCTAATATGCTCTGCAATTTCTTCTATTTTTGGAGATATTATCATTACTGCCTTCGCAGGTAATCCCCCCTCAAGAATAAAGTCAATCATCCTAGTAAGAATATAAATATATATTAATGTGTACAAAATAGCAGGAATATCTTTTAATACTACTAATGTAGCTAAAATTATTATTGCGTCAATTACTTGTATTGATCTTCCTATCGGTATTTTATAATATTTATTAAATATCATAGCTATTATATCAACACCGCCCGTACTACCTCCAAATAAGAAAACTAAAGCTAATCCTAAACCAGCGATTCCTCCTCCAAATAATGCAGACAACAATCTATCTCCACCAAGGTCTAACGTGATTTGATAATGTTCAAAGAAATATAACCAAGCAGTAATCATTCCTATTCCGTAAAGAGTATACACCATTGTTTTTTTAGATAATACTTTGTACCCTAATATCAACAATGGAATATTCACTATTAAGTTACCAACAGAAGTAGGAATACTCGTAATATAATAAATAAGTAATGCTATACCCGTTCCTCCTCCTTCTGCCATTTTACTTTGCATTATTAAATGCGTAAAAGCAAAAGCATAAAGACCACAACCTAAACATATCATTAATACTTCTTTTAATATTTTTTTAAAATCAATACTTTTCATACACACCTCCAAAATAGCTTACTATAAAGATATTATAGCAATATAACACACTAAAAACAACAAAGTTACAAAAAATTTCTTAGACTTTATTTTAATTTTGTAATATAATATAGGTATTACTTAATTGAGGAGTGATTTTATGAATAAAGAATTGATTCCAAATTGTTTGACGTTGTCTAATTGTATATTTGGATTTTTATCAATTATTACTACGGCTAACGGAAAATTTATTTATGCTAGTGTCTTTATTATTTTGGCTATGTTAGCTGATAGATATGACGGAATAGTAGCGAGAAAATTAGGGGTAAAATCGCCAATAGGAAAACAATTAGACTCTTTATGTGATGCCATAAGTTTTGGTGTGGCACCTGCTTTTCTAGTCTACACAAAAACTATTATAGAAACAGACTTATTTATAGTTAAGGCATTAGCATTAATTATATGTGGATTTTATGCATGTTGTGGTGTGTACCGCTTGGCTAGATTTAATATTTCTACACTTACTGGTGGTTTCTATCAAGGAGTTCCTATAACTACTTGCGGACTTATATTAGCTATTTTATCATTTAACTTTTTAAGTCTTCCTAGCATAGCGTTATTAATATTAACAGCTATTTTCTCATACTTAATGGTAAGCAACATAAAGATAAAGAAAATATAATATTTTAAAAGTAAATCTAGTAATAGGTTTACTTTTATTTTTATACTAGACTTAAGTTATTTTAAATTTAATATATTAAAATTCTTTATTGCTTTCCTTTTTTTTTTATTTGTTATATAATTTTTAAATGTATGTTTAACACTATGAATTAATTTAAGATAAAAACTAAAGGAGATAAAAATGATTTTTACTGAAATAACTTCTGAAGAATTAGCTAATCATCAAAAAAATAGTGATAATAGATATTTTTTCTCACAAGACGCTGATTACAAAAGATTGTCAGACTCAAACAGTTTAAAATCTGTTATTTTAGCCGCTAAAGAAAATGATACTATTCTTGCATATGCTATATTTTTGTACTATCCATACAAAAAGCTTTTCTATAAAGTTACAACTCAATATGGTCCAGTAATGGATTTTAACAATGAAAAATTATCAAATTTTTATTTTTCTGAATTAAAAAAATATTTCTCAAAAGATTTTCGTATACTATCTATTAGAGTGAATCCATTTATAAACGAGAAAATCTTTAACGATACAGAAGAAGTTGGAGAAAATAGCGTAGCTGGTAATGTCCACAAAAAACTAAAGTCCTTAGGATTTAATCCTATGAATGAAGATTTATTTAATAATCCTACATTAGCAAGTAGATGTGTCTATTCAAAAGAAATATCTAATATAACAGAAGACAATCTACTAAAAAATATTAGCCAAATAGCTAGATATACTATTAACAAGACTATTAAAGAAGGGGTTCTAGTTCGAGAAATAGACATATTTAACGAAGAAGATGCAAAAATATTCGAAGAAATAAATCTTGAAACAGCCGCAAGAATTAATTTTGAAATACGTGATAATAATTACTTTAGAAACGCAAAAAAAATATTGGGTGATAAATTAAAATTTATGATTTCTTATATAGATTGTGATTTATTTATCAATAAAACTAACGAAACTATTAATAATCTTGTACAAGAAAAAATTGACTTAACGGAAAAATTAAATGCAGGAAAAGTAAACCAGAAAAAAACAATCAATAAACTAAAAGAATTAGATGAAAATATTACAATTTGGCAAAATAAAATAAAAAAAATTACTGATTTAAAAGAACAAGAAGGAAATATCATTAATATATCTTGTGCAAGTTTTCTAGAAGTTAAACAAGACTTTATATACTTCACTAGTGGAGCACGCCAAAAATTCAATAGATTTGAAGGTCCATATGCTATAACTTATAATATGATGAAGTATGCTATAAAAAACAATTTTAAATATTACAACTTCTTTGGAACATCACAAAACTTTTCTAATGAAGATGCGACTGATTACAAAGTTTTACAGTTCAAACGTAATTTTAATGGAAATGTTGAATGGTTTATGGATAATTATGAGTTACGCAACAAAATAGGAAAAATTTGGAATGTATAATTTGACAAAAAAGAAGACAGATTAAAATCTGCCTTCTTTTTTACTATTCTTTAAGATGGAACATTATAACATAAAGTTCTTTGTCTTCTGGATATCTTTCTTCTAATTTAGCTACTAATTCTTCTAATGTAACTCCGTAATATTTAGCATAACGTTCTGTCAAATTATCTTTTGTAACTGGTTTTACTAAATCAACTTCTAAAGTTGCAAAAATAGTTTTTGTATTGTCATCATAAGTAACAGCTTCTAATATATCACCCTTTTTAAAATGAGCTTCACTTTTATTTCTTATAGTTATAATTTTTTCACCAGAAAGTATTTTTTCTTTATTTTTTTCTTTAAATCCTACTTGATAATTCTTTATATTGTAGTAATTATAGCACTTTAATAATGATGGATAAATTCTTTCATCATTATCAATTAAATAAACTAAAGTATATTTAACAGCTAGTCTAATTGCTTCATCTAAATCATAATCTGAAACTTCTGTAACTTCTTTTAAATGAGGATGTTTTCTTGCTGGCTCTATATAATCTGCAAGAAATATTATCTTTTCTAATAAAGACATATTAGTTCTTCCAAATGTATGATTAGCAACTGCCAATTTTATCTCCTCATCAGCAATACCAAATTCTTTTTCTATATAAACACTTGCTACTGGACCGTGTAAAACTTCTGTTGGATAATTAAGCAATTTTATGTCTAAATTATATTTAATAACATATTTTTTCATATCTACTTCATCCATAGTTTTACACACATCATGTAACAATGCCGCTAATTTTGCTTTTTCTACATTAGCATTATATTTTTCAGCAAGTTTTACTGCTGTATCAACAACTCTTAAAGTATGTTCGTATCTTTTTTTCGGTAATATTTTTTTTACTCTCTCTTGAATTTCATTATAATTCATACAAATTCATCTCCTTTATATAAGTTGCACAATTTTTCTCAACTATATAATCAATACTCATTTTATTTTTTATTTTATCTCTAACTACTGTTGAACTTATATCTATAACAGGTGATTTTACAATAATATAATCAATATTATTATAAAAATGATTACTTTTTACAATGTTTTCTATTCTTTGATTATCCCTTGCTACAAAAACAAAAGTTACTAGTTTTGATAATTTTTCAATTTTGTACCAATATTGTAAATCTATAACCCTATCTGTTCCTATTATAAAATAAATTTTACTATTTGGATACTGATTTCTAAAATAATTTACAGTATTATAGGTATAGCTAGTACCATCGTTAGTTATTTCATAATCACTTACTTCAAAATTATTGTTAGACTTAATACTTTCTTTTATCATATTATATCTATCCATATTACTAGCTATTACTTTATTATTTTTTAGTGGAGTTATATTTGAAGGAATAAATATTACTTTATTAGCCTCTAAACTTTCCAATACATTAGTAGCTGCAACTAAATGTCCTATATGGATAGGATCGAACGTTCCACCATAAAGTATTATTTTTTCCATTATTTGACCAACTCAATTTTTCTATATTTCGCTTGTGAACTTTGTCTATATAGTACAATAGTATGTCCTATTAATTGTACTAGCTCTGAATTAGTCCTATTTGATAATGTTTCTGCTAATTCATCTTTATTTTCTTCACAATTTTGTAAAATACTAACTTTCAGTAGTTCTCTTTTTTCTAGTGCATCAGATATCCCTTTTATCATATCAGGAGTAATTCCTGATTTTCCTATTTGAAAAATAGGAGTTAAATGGTGAGCTAATGCTCTTAATTGTCTTTTTTGTTTTCCTCTTAACATCTGTTCTCCTTATATTATAGATTCTCGCGTGAACACTTCTATTTCCTTTGGTGTAATAATATCGATACTACACCCTAAATCACTATTAACAGTAATCCAGCCTAAACCTGAAATTACTATATCAGTTTTTTTATTACTTATATTAAAGCTCTTCTTCTCTGGTTTATCAAAAATAGATAAATCATCTTTAAATGGCGGAGACAACATTTCTCCTAAATGCTTCTTAAATAAATTATCCGCATTTTCTAACTTAGTTCTATGCAATTCTATCTGATTGGATGCATAAATTGTAAAACTTTGTCGATCTCCTTCTACGAAATCCATACGACACATTCCACCAAAGAATATGGTTTGCTCTGAATTAAGTTGAAAAACTCTAGCTTTAACTTCTTTTTTAGGTAATACTAGTTTTAATGTTTTAGCATTTAAATAATGCGATATATCATAATCTAAAATTATTCCAGGAGTATCAAAAATACTTGTTTTATTATCAAGAGGAATTTCTATCATTCCTAATGTAGTTCCCGGAAAATGTGAAGTAGTTATAACATTTTTATCGCCACTTGAAAGTTCGATAAGTTTATTAATTAATGTAGATTTTCCTACATTAGTTGCTCCAACTATATAAATATCTTTTCCTTCTCTTAAATAATCAAGTTTATTAGCTAACTCATCTATACCATGATTTTTTATAGCACTTATTAAAATGATATCCTTAACCTTTATACCTTTTTGTTTCATCATTTTAAATAACCATTGTTTGATTTTGTTTTCTTTTACGGACTTTGGCAATAAATCCATTTTATTAGCTACTAATACTATATCTTTATTTTTTCCAACTATGTCGGTAACATCTTCTATCCAACTACCAGAAAAATCAAATATATCAACTACTTTAACTATTAAAGCATTTTTTGTTGATAGACTTTTTATTAATTTATAAAAATCTTCTGCACCTAATTCAATATCACTAACTTCATTATGATGTTTTAATCTAAAGCATCGTTTACAAATTAAATTTTCACCTATATTTTTATCTACTACACTCTTAGGTAAATATCCCTGTTTTTTACTTTCTTCTGTTTGTATTTCTATTCCACAACCTATACATTGTATCTTCTCCAACAAATTTCCCTCCTAATTATGTTTTAACTTTTTTCTTTTGAATTTCATTTTAGGAAATTGTTTTTTATGTTTTAATATATTTATTATATGTCCTTCAAAAAATCTATTAATACGTGTTTTAAAAGCATCTGTTTTAGAAATAGGTTTTACTAAAACACTCATAGCTCCTAGATTTTTTGCTCCTAGTATATCAGTTAATACTTGATCCCCCAAAATAATAGCTTCTTCTGGTTTCTTGTTTAACTTATTCAAAGCTTTTCTAAATCCTGTAGTCAAAGGTTTTTTTGCCTCTGCTACATATTGCAAGTTAAGACTATTACAAAACTCTCTAACTCTATCTTCTGTATTATTAGAAACCACTATTATTTCAAATCCTGCTTTTTTCATCTTATTCAACCAACGTGTTAATTGCTTAGTATCTTTTTTACTATCCCAAGATATTAAAGTATTATCTAAATCTGAGATGATTACTTTTTTGTTGTGCATATTCATATACTCAACGTCTATAAAATCATAGTCTTCAATGAAATCATCTGGAGAGAAAAATCTTTTTAAAATCATTCTTTTTTATCCTTTTAATTATTTATTTCTGCAATTTTTTTGCCCATTTTTATTTCCTTAGGCAGCTCTAAATCAACAAAATTAATAGCATCCTTTTCAAATAATAAAACCACTGTTGAGCCAAATTCAAAATATCCTAATTCTGAACCTTTTTCTACATCGTTGCTATTGTATGTTGTAATTATAGAATTAACATTCTGTGCTCCGACCGGTATTAAATTATACTTCAATCCTTTATTCTCTAAAGTAAATATTTGACGATAGTTGTAACTAAGTACATTATCCCCTAATTCTAATCCTGCTTTATTAACAGGATAAGAATATTTACCTATAGTGTATGAATCTAATACTTTAGCATTCGTTGGAAAGTGTATTCTATGATAATTTTTTGGACTTAAATAAATTACCATATACACACCACCAGCTAATTCTCTTGCTCTTTCTTTATCTCCTAATAAAGTCTTAACACTGTATTCTTGCCCTTTTACAATGAAAGTTGAATCATCATCTATACTTCCTATCTCCGAGATAACTCCGTCAGTAGGACTTACTATATCATCCCCAGCTGAAATTGGTCTTAAAGATGGATGTACTTCTCGTATAAAAAATTCATTTAAATTTTTAAATTCTGAAACATCTTTCAAAATTTCATAAGTATTTATTTTATATACCGAAATAAAAGGTTGAATTAACAATCTACTAGCATTTGATTTTGTTAATTTTTGAAGCATTTTTGACGAGTATTTTCCATTCGTAAGTTCAACACATATTTGAAATAATCTTTTTTTTAGCATTTTATACCTCACTTCTTAAATATCATATATAATTTTACTATAATAAGCATTATAATACAATTATTAGAAAATTTTTTATTACAAATATATAAAAATAAAAAAAGACAAATAAGAAAATTACCTTATTTGCCTTTTTTATTTCTTAAAATTTTGTAGCATCTACAGAATTAATGTATTTTTCTAATTCTGGAACTATATGAGAAATCGTACCATTAACAAATGGATTTGCTAAATTAGCTTCTTTAACTAACTCTAGGAATGGCTTTGTTCCTCCTAAATCACACAAGTGTAAATATTCCTCCCAAGCATTTTTTGGATTTTCTTGAGATTTTTTCCAAAATTGGAAAGCACAAACTTGTGCAAGTGTATAATCAATATAATAAAATGGTAAAGAGAAAATATGTCCTTGTCTATAGAAAAACATTCCATTTTCTAATTCTGGAATATCATCATAAGAACGTGACGGTAAATATTTTTTCTCTACTTCACGCCAAACTGCTCTTCTTTCTTCTGGTGTTAATTCCGGATTTTCATAAACTATATGTTGGAATTCATCAACAGTTACTCCATAAGGTAAGAACTTCAAAGAATTTGTAATATGATAGTACTTAAATTTATCTGTTTCTTCCTCAAAGAATAAATCCATCCAAGGCCAAGTTAAAAACTCCATACTCATAGAATGTATTTCACAAGCTTCATAAGTAGGCCAAGTATATTCTGGAACTGCTACATCCCTACTTCTATACACTTGGAATGCATGCCCCGCTTCGTGAGTTAATACTTCGACATCATGCGGAGTTCCGTTGAAATTAGCAAAAATAAATGGAGATCTATAATCAGGTATGTAAGTACAATACCCTCCTCCAGCTTTTCCTTTTTTCGTATCTAAATCTAGAAGATTATGTTCCACCATAAAATCGAAAAATTCCGATGTTTCTTCCGACAACTCTCTATACATCGTTTTGGCATTTTGAACCAAGAATTCTCTATCACCTTTCGGTGTAGGGTTTCCTGTTTTAAAATATACAGATTCATCTTGAAATTGTAATTTAGATAATCCTAAGCGTTCTTTTTGTGCTTCTTTTAATTTTTCTACTAAAGGAACAATATCATCTAATATTTGTTTTCTGTAATTAGCCACATCAGAAGCTACATAATCTGTTCTACGCATTCTCAAATAACCTAATTCAACAAAATTTTTGAATCCTAACTTTTTAGCAATTTTATGACGAACTTTTACCATTCTATCATAGATATCATCATATTTTGACAAATTATCAATGAAAAATTTTGCTACTGCTTGTGATGCTTTTGTACGAACATCTCTATCTTCTGATTGAATATATTTTGCCATACCACTAAGGTTTCTATCTTCACCATCAAAATAAATTTTCGCACTTGAAGTAAGTTTGACATATTCTGTAACAAGTTTATTTTCTTCTTTTAAATCTTCTATAATCTCATCACTAAAAGTTTTCAATTCACACTCTATTAGTTTAAAGTATTGTTCTCCTATTTCTTTAGCTAACTCATCTTTATATTTTGAATTGTAAACTAAGTTTCCTATTTTAGAAAAGTATTCTCCTAATTCTGGTAAAAAATTGTCCCAGAATTCTTGTTCTTTATCGTAAAATTCATCTTCTGTATTTATACTATTGCGTATAGATACCAATGTCATTTGTGTATCTATCGTATTTCGAAATTTATTGTACTCTTTAAAATATTCATAAAATTCTCCAAAGGATTGTGCTGACTCTAAACTTGAAATAAAGTCTTCTAAATTATTCTTTATAACACTAACATCAGGTCTTTCATATTTATAATTTTCAAATGTCATAATAAACACCCTTTCTAAGTTTTTACGCATAATTTATAATAGCATATTTATTAAAAAATTACAAAATTTTTTTCAATATTTCATTTTATCTATATCAATTGTAGTTAAATATATATCAATTTTTAATAATTATATTTATAAGAAAGCTACAATATTAATTAATATTGGAGCTTCCTATATTATCTTCTAGGAGGATTACCTTGGTTTCTCATCATTCCACCACCTTGCATTTGCGTAGTTAGCGAAGCTGTTACAGTAGTTTCACTGCCATTGATAGAGATTGTATAACTCTCGCCTTCTTTTATATCTGGGCTACTTATTAATACATTGCTGAAAGATTTTGTAGCTGTACAATTTATTATTTCTTTTCCAGTAGAATCTTTAACTACAATTTTCGCATTAGCAGCTCCTTGAACATTAGTCATAATAGATGCTTGTTTTGAAGAATTACCAAATCCTTGTGCCATACCATTAGCCCCTACAATTACAGTAGTACCTCCATTTATTGTAGCAGTACCGTCATAATCTAATGCGGCATTCCCATTATCAGTAGGTCCATTTACATAAACTTCCCCACCATTTATAGTAATATTACCATTCGAGTCAAGTCCATCTCCTCCTGAATTTACAGTAATTTTACCACCATTTATTACTAACTCTACTCCACTAGTAGCCGACCCTGGTCTTGCTGTCGTAGTTGTAGTTCCATCAGCGGCATTTATAGCATCATCTTTCGCTGTAACATTAATTTCACCTGACTCTATAGTTATAACTTTACCTTCTATTCCCTCATTACTTTGATTTATATTAATTTCTCCGCCATCAATTAATACTTTATTAGAAGCGTGGATTCCATCATCTCCTGCATTAATAGTTATACTGTTATCTTTTAAATAGATATTTCCTAATTCTGTATTGTCTGTATTATCTGAATGAAGAGCATCTTCTGTGCTAGTTAATGTTAATGTAGCGTTTGTAATATTTAGTGCATCATTAGCAGATAAAGCATGTTTTTTGGCATTTATATTCAAAGTAGCGTACGCTATTTTTAGATCATCATTTGATTTTATTGCATTACCATAATTTCCTTCAACATTCAATGTTCCTTTTCCATTTATAGTTAAATCTGCTTTACTATAAATTGCTGCACTTCCATTTTCTGTTGAATTACTTGAGCTATCCTTTATAGTGTTTGATGATCCTTCTTTTAGTGTTAGGAACACTTTATCAGCTTGTTTTACATAGATTGCTGAATCAGTATTTGAAATAGTAACATTATCTAGCACTATTTGTACTTTTGCTGTATCAGATGCTTCTACAACCACTTGAATATTGTTACTTTGTCCAGATAAAATGTATGTTCCTTCTGACGTAATTTTAACTGTGTTTGATTCTATTACCGCTCCATCACCAGAAATATTATTATTACTTAGATCAATTTTTGTAGCACTACTCTCATCATAATTTCCTGCCAAATCTTTAGTAGAGAAGTAATCTTTGTTACTAGTACTATTAGATGATGTTTGAGTTACTGTTGTACTATTGTTAGTACTATTAGTTGGGGTTGAGCAAGCCGCTAATGATAGTGATAATGTCGCTGTCAAAATCATTAATCCTAATTTATTTTTTAATTTCTTTGTATTATTTGTCATATTATGTTTCTCCTTTTATAAGCCACTCTCTTTTACTATATGTCTATTTATAGCAACCTCTAAATTTCCATTTCTCGTTCTAATTGCATCTACAAAATGTTTTTCACTAAATCCTTCTTTCAACTTGATGTTATATCTTAATTTAAATAAGCTTCCCATATCTGATGTTTTTACAGATAGTAATTCTACATAACTAAGTTGTTCTTTAAATAAATCATCGAATATTTCTTCGTAATCTAAATTTTCTGGAATAGTTACTGTAAGTTGACGTATCCCTTCAGTCATTTCCCCAAAATTTATTTTTTCGTAAACTATGACTACTAAAGTCATAACTAAAGTGAAGAATACTGCTATGGCTATATATCCCATTCCTGTTGCAAGACCTACTGCCATAGACATAAATATTGCTAACAACTCTTTGGCTCCTCCGGCTGCTGAACGGAATCTAATTAAACTAAATGCTCCCATAACAGCTATGCCTGCTCCAGCATTACCATTAACTAAGAAGATAACTATATGAACTATTGCTGGTAAAACTGCTATCGTCGTCATAAATTCTTTTGTATGTATAGTTTTATAACTATAAGCTAAAGCTAAAACTATCCCTAAAACTAATGATACTGCTATTGATACTAAAAAAGTTGTAGTACTAATAGAACTTTCTGAACTTGAACTAAATAAATTATTAAACAGCATATTTTGCATTTTCTAAACCTCTTTCCTTTAATTTTTGATAAGCCGTTCCATATTTTGAAAATGGACGTGGATACATCTCATATTTGTTTAAAGCTTCACTTAACCATAAAGGATATGCACCAGAAACCTTTATTTCCATTATTACTAAATTATTATCTATAATGTTATTACCGTAAATTCCTTTTTTAATATCTAAATCATAATTTCGATATTTAATATTAGAATCTATTGTAATTCTCAAATCACCATCTTCTATTCCTTTATATGAGTATCTATCGTAGTAAATGTACATCATAGGTTTTAAATTTTTATTAGTTTTAAAAATCCAATCTATTTCGTTTTTTATTTGACTTTTTTCTAGAACATCTTGTCTATCTAATAAATACTCATTTCCTTTTTTCAATGATGTTGAAATTCTTCGTTTGTATATAACTTTCTCAAATTTCTTTTTTATTTCCAAAAACACTTTACTGTCATCATTAGGGTTTTTATCGTAACTTCTCATTCTTAATTTTTCTTTATATTCTGCTTTATCTTTCGAACTGCGTATCATATAAAAATTATCTGTATCAAAATATAAATTACTAATAGTTGATTGTGCATAATCATCTGCTACTAGATATTTATCAAAATATTTCTTTAAGTTTTGTAATTGTTCTAAAGTTATTAAATATTTCTTTTCGTAACGTTTAAATTTTGATTTAAATGTATTTTTTGCCATAATAATCTCTCCGGTTCCTTTCCTTTTTTATTTAATAATTATATTCTATATATAAAACTTAAAACGAACTTTAATTCTAAGTTAAAATAAAATTAAAAAATGACTTTTTTTATTATTATCTGGAAAATATTTTCATTTCAATATATTTTCATATTTATTTCAAAGTTGATTTCTGTAACTCGTTATAACAAAAAAAGCAAAGCTAAATTGCTTTGCTATAGATTATCAATATTATTTTTTAAAGTCATATTATAATGGAGATAACTGTCAATAAAGTCAATTATTTCTCCGTTCATTACTTTATCTACATTACCTACTTCATAATTAGTTCTATGATCTTTTACCATAGTATAAGGTGTAAAGACGTATGATTTAATTTGCGATCCCCAAGAAATAGATTTTTGTTCTCCTCGAAGTTCATTAATCTCCTGTTCTCTTTTTTCTAATTCCATTTTGTATAATCGTGATTTTAATTCGCGAATCACAGTTTCTTTATTTACTAATTGACTTCTCTCTGATTGAGACTGAACTACAATACCCGTAGGTATATGCGTAATTCTAACTGCCGAATCCGTAGTATTAATATGTTGTCCACCGGCTCCTTGGGCACGATAAGTGTCTATTTGAATATCCTCTGTAGCTATATCAATATTAATTTCTTCATCAGAAAATTCTGGTATTACATCTACCGAGCAAAATGAAGTATGTCTTTTACCAGAAGGATCAAAAGGAGAAATACGTATGAAACGATGAACCCCTTTCTCCCCTTTTAATAGTCCGTAAGAGTAGTCTCCTTCTACTAATATTGTTACAGATTTTATTCCACATATATCTCCAGCTTGATAGTTTAAATATCTATATTTCAAGCCCTGTTTGGCAAAAAATCGCTCATACATTTTAAATAAAATTTCTGCACAATCCGTAGCATCACTTCCCCCAGCTCCTGCATGAATTTCAAATATTGCAGAATTATTATCATAAGGTTCTGACAAAAGCAACCTAAACGTAAATTGCTCTACTTTCGTTTCTAATTCTGTATAAATTTCTAACAATTCATTATAAATGTCTTCATCATTTTCCTCTTTAAGAAAATCTATTAATTCTTTGACTTGTTCTAATAAGAAAATTAATTCTTCAAACTCATATAATTCTTTTTTGATAAACTTTGCCTCTGACACTACCTTTGTTGCTTGCTCGCTATTATTCCAAAAATTTTGGTCCAGCATATCCTCTTCTATCTCTGCTAAACGTTCTTTTTTTTCTTCTATATTCAATGACACTTTAAAATCACTTATCTTTTTATCAATATCTTCTAATTTCTTTCTTAATTCTGCTAATTCCAATTTTCTTACTCCAAACTATTTATCATCGCTTCATTATTATACACGATACGGATACGAAATTACAAACAATTTTAGTCAATTGATAATTTGATAAAGCAATTTTTGATACCAAAAATAAAATAAGTTTATTTTATGTTCATATTATAGTATAATATAAAAAAAATGTGTGGAGTTTTAAATGATTAATTATCCAAACAAAAAAAATAGCAATTTTACAACTAATATTAACTACTCTAAAAGGGGTATGCAATTAGAAAATGATATAAATTTCGCTAATAAATATTATTTAAATAACAATATAGCTATCATTCATAAAAAGCCTGTTCCTATCCAAATAGTAGAGGTTGACTATCCAAGTAGAAACAATGCAATGATAAAAAAAGCATTTTATCAAACACCATCTACTACGGATTATAATGGAATTTTTAATGGTAAGCATATAGATTTTGAAGCTAAAGAAACTACTTCTTTAACTTCATTTTCATTAAATAATATTCACGAGCATCAAATAAAGCATATGCAATTAATTATGGAGCATGGAGGAATAACATTTATTATAGTACGTTTCAAAAAATTAGATCGAACATTCCTTATGCCGTTAAAAAAGTTTCTAATATTCCATAATCGTGCTAAAGACGGTGGGCGAAAATCAATTAAATTAGAAGAATTTTGTAACAATAGTTTCGAATTACCTTTTAATTTTAAAATAAGGTTAGATTATCTAACTATTATTAAAAAACATGAAAGTGAGTTTTTACAATAATGAATAAATGGACAAACGTAGTTAAATATGTAAGTGCTACATTTTTCTTTATTATCACTGTTATTTCTATAATTTTTACAATGTTTTTGTTAAATGAATTTAGAAATTCTCCAGAACTAACTAAAGAAAATCTTGTTGATGCACTTAGTTCACGTATTTATGACAAAAATAATAATTTAATTGCTACTATAGGTAATGAACGTAGAGAATATGTATCAGTTGAAGAAATTCCAGAAGAAGTTAAAGATGCTGTCTTATCTGTTGAAGATTCTCGTTTTTATTCTCATGTCGGTGTAGATCCTAAGCGTATAGCCAAGGCATTTATAGTTAATGTTTCTGCTGGATCATCACTAGAAGGTGGTAGTACGATAACTCAACAAGTAGTTAAGACATCTCTACTTACATCTTCAAAAACTTATGAACGTAAAATACAAGAAGCATTTTTATCTCTAAAATTAGAAAGTAAATACACAAAAGATGATATATTAGAAATGTACCTAAATAAAATATTTTATTCTGATCACCAATATGGTATAAAATCAGCCGCTAAATATTTTTATAATAAAGAATTGTCTGAACTTACTATTCCTCAAATAGCACTATTAGCTGGATTGCCACAACAACCTGTAGGTTACAACCCTTACGATAATCCTTCTAATGCTTTAGAAAGAAGAAATACAGTTTTATACGCTATGTACAATAACGACAAAATAACTAGAGCACAATATGAAGAATACATTAAAACACCTATTGAAGATGGTTTGGTTCAAAAAAATAAGGAAGACAGACAACTTCAAAATATTTCTAATCCTAAGTATGGTGCATACGTAGATATGGTTGTTAATGAAATAAAAAATTCACAACTTTTTGCCGAAGAAAAAGATCCATTTGCCTTAGGATTACATATATATACCAATTTGGATCCTGAATTACAAGAATATACTCAAAATATGCTTGATAACCAAAGTTCTCCAATGATTAAACACGCATCACAAGCAGCAATTACTGTCTTAAATACTAAAAATGGGCTTGTAGAAGCTGTGGGCGGCGGAAAAAATTATACTTATGGAGATTTTAACTATGCTACAGATGCAAAAGTGCAAGCAGGATCATCTATAAAACCTATACTAGATTATGCTCCAGGGATAGAATACTATGGTTGGGATTCACTAACAACTTTCTCTGACACACCATATTTAATTGCTGGAACTAATCACTACATACAAAACTGGGATAGAGCTTATCACGGAAATGTAACTATGCGTCGTGCTTTAGCTATGTCTTATAACGTCCCTGCCGTTAGGGCATTCGAAAGTATAGGTTATGAACGTAGCAAACTTTTTGCTAGTAAATTAGGTATTGAATTAACATCTGAAGCTCCTACATCTGCAATAGGAGGAAATGTCGATACTGTATCACCAATAAAAATGGCAGGAGCATTTGCTGCATTTGGTAACGGTGGAATGTATAATAAGCCTTCTGGAATAATAAAAATACTAGATAAACAGGGCAATGAAATAAACAACTTTAAAGAACAACCTACTCGTGCTATGAATGCTTCTACAGCATTTATTATGACAGATATTTTAAAAGATGTAGTAACATCTAATGGTACTTCTCCTAACGGAAGAGTAGCTGGCTTTGATTTAGCTGCAAAATCTGGTTCAAGTACATTTGATGAAAGTGCAGCTAGAATGTACGGTATTGATGTTGTTAATTCTACTAAAGATAGTTGGATGATAGGATACACTACCGAACATACTGTTGCTGTTTGGCAAGGAGCTGATAGTGTAGACTCTGCTAGTAAAGCATTAAATGCTAATCAGGCTCAAACTACTCAACTAATAATGGCAGATATAATTAAAAAAGCCCACAATAATATTGCCCCTGCTAACTTCCAAGCTCCAAGCACGGTGTCAAGATCTGGTAATGCATACTACGCTACAGATAGAAATACAGAAACTGATAATATGTATGTAGGAACATCTCGTGATTCTGTATATCAATCAAAAATATCTGAAAGAAATAGAGAAACAAGAAATAATATAGCAATTACTACAAATAATAATAATAATAATAATACAAATAGCAATAATAATACTAATAATAGCAGCACAACAACTAATAGTAATAGTAATACTAATACAAATAACAGCACGAATAACAGAAATAGAAATAATACACAAAATAATTCAAATTCAAATAATAGATAAATAAAAAACCTTATTTACACCTATAAAAATCGTAAATAAGGTTTTTTATTATTAATATATATTTTCATTAACTTGTAATTTTATGATATAATATAGTTAATATGTTCATAATTAAAGGAGCTATATAAAGTGAAAAATAAAAAAAAATATATAACGTGGAAAAATTTTTTCTTAGCAGCATTATTATTTTCCACTTTAATAATTGCAATTATTACTGGATTTGTTGCTAACTTAGTAAAAGATCAACCAGCGTTATCAAAAGAAGAATTAACTCAACAATTAAATGATATAAGTGAAAATAGTGATATATTTTTTGCTAATGGAGAAAAAGTAGCTACTATCAACTCTGAAATGATGAGAAAAGCAATACCTTTATCAGAAATGGGAGATAATGTAAAAAATGCTATTATAGCTAGTGAAGATGATGATTTCTACAGCAATAGTGGAATAGAACCAATCTCTATTGTGAGAGCTTCTATTTATGAAACACTTGGTAAGTCTACTACAGGAGGAAGTACAATAACACAGCAATTAGTAAAAAATCAGTTGTTAGATAATTCACGCTCTTACGAAAGAAAAGCTAAAGAAATTCTATTAGCATTAAGATTAAATAATACATTATCAAAAAATGAAATTTTAGAAACTTATTTAAATATAGCTCCTTTTGGAAAAAATAGACTAGGACAAAACATTAGTGGTATAGAAACTGCAGCTTTAGGAGTATTCGATGTACATGCTAATGAATTAAACATTGCACAAGCAGCTTATTTGGCCGGTTTCGTCCAATTACCTTATAAATATACGCCATTTGACAACTCCGGAAATATTAGAAGTGATGAAGAACTACAAGCTGGATTTGATAGACAAAAATATGTATTAAATAGAATGTTAGCGGAAGATTTTATTACAAAAGAACAATATAATCAAGCTCTAAATTTTGATTTAAAAGCATCATTCACTAATAACAAAATTAATGAAGCAGAAAAATATCCATACATTACTAATGAAATAATTACAGCTGCATCAGAAATTTTGGCAGAAGAAACTGCAAAAAAAAATAATCAATTAAATAGATATCAAACAGATAACAATTTTAGAAACGATTTATTAGAAAAAAGTAAAGTAAAATTCTTAACTGGTGGATACAAAGTAAATACTACTATAGATAAAGATTTATACGATACTTTACAAGAAGCTAAAAATAATTATGCAAAATTTGTTTCAAAAAATATTGATGGACAAAACTATCCTATGGAAATAGGTGCTACTTTGATCGAAAATAATACGGGACGTGTTCTTGCATTTATAGGTGGACGTGATTTTAATTTACAACAGCTAAATCACGCTACTAGAACAACTAGATCTCCAGGATCTACAATTAAACCTTTATTAGTATATGCTCCTGCAATTGATAAAGGCTATATAACTCCAAATTCTACACTACTTGATAGAAAATTTAATTACAATGGATGGTCTCCAGATAACTTCTCAAAAACAGAATTTGGAACTATATCAGCAAGAAATGCATTAGCAAAATCATTAAACTTATCAACAATAAGACTATATTCTGCATTTTATAACGAAGATCCAGTAAAAGAATATCTTGAAAAAATGAATTTCAAAAATTTAGTAGCAGCCGATAATACAAACTTATCTGCATCAATAGGTGGTTTATCGTATGGAGTTACTGTTTTAGAAAATACTAATGCATTTGCAGCTCTAGCAAACAATGGAAAATTTCAACAAGCGTATATAATAGAATCTATAGTAGATAATAGTGGAAAGACAGTATACACTGCTAATTTCAAACCTGTACAAGTTTATTCAGAATCTACTAGTTACTTGACAGTAAATATGTTAAATGATGTTATTACTGGTGGAACTGCTGGAAATATGAAATCAACTTTAAAATTTAGTACAGATAATTTATTTGTAAAAACTGGAACATCAGAATACAATCATGACTTATGGACTGTCGGCGGAACTAAAAATATAACATTTGGACTTTGGACAGGTTACGATAAACCTTCTGAACTACCTGGCTTTGATCACGCTCATAGCCAATGGGCATATTTTATGAATGTTATTCATGATTACAACTCTAAACTAGTAGGCGCTGATATAAAATTTGAATCTCCTTCATCAATAGTAAAAGATAATATTAACCCTTTTAATAATGCAAAAGGATCTGTTAATGATATTATTCCAAAAGGATTCCAACAACTCTCTAATGACAAAGTTATGAGAAAATTTGGATCAGTTATAGACAAAAATGTACTAGAAAAACTACAACCTAAAAAAGAAGATAAAGAAAAAGATGAAGATAAAGATGATTTAGAAGAAGATAAAAACAATAATTTAAATAATGATAGACGAAAAGAAGAAAATAATTCTGCCTTGGAAGATGATATAGAAGATTCTAGTTACGATAATGAATAGAAAAATAGAACCGATATTGTATCGGTTCTATTTTTTTTCATTTAATTTTAAAATTTTTATTCTATTTATTATATTTTCTAAACCATACATTGCACAAATTATAAATATAGGTATATTTGTAAATAAATATCTTGCTCTAGCTTCAAATAATGTTAGAAATATAAATAAGCCTATTAATGTCATATAAATTATAGGTTTATAATTATTTCTATAATCATTATCATACTTTTTATTTCTAACACTTATAAAGCATAACAACAATATTACTAACCAAGATGATTGTTGGAAAAAATTAAAATATTTATAATACTTCCCTTCTGAATAATAAATATTTCTTGTAATTTTGGAAATCGTATTATCTTTAGGAAGAATTTTTAAATAAAATTCACCTTCTTTCTCCCAAGAAAATGTTCCATCATTGTAATTTAGCAAAGTTTTTTTACTGTAATGTTTTGCAGAAGTATGAATATTAAAATTTTTTAATCTGTCTTTTATGACTACTAAGTTAGCTGCATCTCTATCTTCCTTTGTATAAAACGATTGTGAAAACATAACATCATCATAATTCCAATCACCATTTGTACTTTCATTTAAGCCCATTTTTAAATAATGCAAATAACCAATATTCCATTCCTTATCTAACGTATTCTTAATATTATAATTTATCAAGTTTACAAATATAAACGATAAATATATTGTTACAAATATTATAATAAATTTACTTAACGTAATTTTTATATTATTTTTATTAAAAATAAAGTCAAATAATACTATAGCTATAAAAATAATAGAAGCTTGAGGCTTTATATGAAAAGTAATAACAAAAATAAGACTTAATAAAAACCATTTAATATACATCTTTTCTACTGAAATATAAATATATAATAATAAAACTGGAAATATCAACGAAAAAGAATCTGAATAAGGTATCGAAATCCACGGTGATATATAAATCAACAAAACAAAATAAATATATCCTAACCAAGATATTATATTGTTTTGGAATATTTTATTTAACACCTTATACATTAACAAACCTGAAACATTACATATTAATATCATCAATATTACTAAAATAAAATGTGCATATTCTACTAAATTAACAAAATTAAGAAATAAAATAATATAATAATAGATATTTAATATTAAAATATTATTAGGATAGACAGAAAAATAATAACTCGAAATTAATTCTCCATTGTTAACTAAATTGAAACTATTGTTTATAATAATACCTGCGTCCCATCCAGGTATAAAATAATATGAATAGATAAGTAATATTTGAAATAAAGATAATAATATAGTTACCAAATATATTTTGTTAAATTTAATCAAACATTTTTTAATAAAAATAAATAATATAACTAATATAAAAAATCCTAATAATAAAGCATAAATGTTATATTCTGATATATAATTTTTTTTACTATATTCTAAGTAGTTAAAAAACAATAATATTATCATTATCAGAAACATTATTACAAAAAACATAATGTCAATAAAACTGCTGAAAACTTTTTTCATGATACTTTCCCTTCTTCTACTTATTCTGGCAAAATAAAAAGGCGAGTAATAAATATACTCGCCTTAAATGACCCGTACGGGATTCGAACCCGTGTTACCGCCGTGAAAGGGCGGTGTCTTAACCACTTGACCAACGGGCCAAAATAAAATGCCATAACAGGCATTAAAAAATGAGCCATGAAGGACTCGAACCTTCGACCCTTTGATTAAAAGTCAAATGCTCTACCAACTGAGCTAATGGCTCATGGCTGGGATATCTGGATTCGAACCAGAGCATGACGGAGTCAAAGACCGTTGCCTTACCGCTTGGCTATATCCCAATAATTATTAAAAATATAAGTGGTGGGGAGAAGTGGATTCGAACCACTGAACCCGAAGGAACGGATTTACAGTCCGTCGCGTTTAGCCTCTTCGCTACCTCCCCTATATAATGGTGGAGGTTAACGGGATCGAACCGCTGACCCCTTGCTTGTAAGGCAAGTGCTCTCCCAGCTGAGCTAAACCTCCTATAAGTGATGACCCGTACGGGATTCGAACCCGTGTTACCGCCGTGAAAGGGCGGTGTCTTAACCACTTGACCAACGGGCCAAAAAATGGCTCCACAGGCAGGACTCGAACCTGCGACCCTCTGATTAACAGTCAGATGCTACTACCAACTGAGCTACTGTGGATCAATAAGCCTAAAGCAAAAGCCAAAGACTCAAAGTCTGGCAACGTTCTAATCTCGCAGGGCGTAAGCCCAACTACCTTCGACGCTAAAGAGCTTAACTTCTGTGTTCGGTATGGATACAGGTGTGTCCTCTTTGCTATCGCCACCAG